>URIC01000003.1 GCA_900547755.1 uncultured Bacteroidales bacterium | reverse complement strand
TAAGGGAGAACTCTGACGGCACTCACACATTGTTGGTAAGCCTGTCCCTGCTTGGCGGAGCGACCGTGCACATCCATCCGCAGGATGTCGAAAAAATCTGAATCAGTCCGACATTTTTTATTTAGAGTAATAAGTACAAGTTCAATCACAGAAAAAACACACTCTCTAAAAATCAATCCCAATTTTGACATAATTTAGCGAATATATCTTTCACTACATTCTTCTGATTCGCAATGTGAAAATTGGATTTTTCAGCGAACAATGCCAGCGTCCTCAAGCAATCAACAGGTAGCTAAAAATACTCTTATTTTGTATGTCAGAATGCTTCTGACGATGGTTATCGGTATGTGTACATCGCGTATTGTATTAAACGCCTTGGGCTTTACCGATCAGGGTATATATAATGTAGTAGCCGGATTCATAGGTTTTTCTACCCTAATAACCGGCTCTATAAGTGGCTCTATCAATCGATTTATTACATTTGCGTTAGGCGCAAAAAAATATACGGAAGTAAATCTCTCTGTCCAAAACGGCATAACAGTCCAATGTATACTGGCATTAATAGTGTTATTGGCGGGCGAGACCATAGGCCTATGGTTTGTAGCAAACAAGTTGGTTATACCTGAGGGACGTGAGTTAGCTACTCATATAGTATATCAGATTTCTATTGCTAATTTGATATTGGGTCTGTTGTCAAGCACAGACAACGCATTAATCATTGCTAATGAAAAATTCAATATTTTTGCTTATATCAGTATTGCAAATTCTTTGATTGCTCTTGTAATCGCGTTTGCTATCAAGTATTCCCATACAGACCGATTAATCTTGTATGCTTTTCTCCAATTTTTGTCGGCATTGGCAGTAAGAATCTTTTATTCGGTATATGTTCACTGGAATTATCCTATGATAAAACGCCGGTTTGGCTGGAACAAGGGTCTCTTAAAACCGATGTTTACCTTTGCCGGCTGGAACAGCATAGGAACATCGGCGGCTGTGTTCCGTTCATCCGGCACCAGTGTGCTATTGAATATGTTCGGAGGTCCTGTAGCAAACACCATCAATGGTATTGCCGGTTCTGTGGCCAATTTAGCCACACTGTTTGTCAATGATTTCACATCGGCCTATTCGCCTCAAATCACAAAGCGTTATGCTGCCGGAGAATATAAAAGCTTGATTACTTTTTTGCATCTGTGTTCCAAATTTTCATATTGTATGATAGCGGCTATAGCTATCCCCTTGATGTTCAATACCGAAGTGCTTTTAAAGTTATGGTTGAAGAATATTCCTGCGGGTACAGTTGTATTTGCGCGTCTAATAATTGTGTTCTCTGTTATTGAGTGCGTGAGTAAACCTTTGATATGCGCTAAAAACGCATCTGGCAATCTGCGGAATTACCAAATAGCGGTAGGAGGTATTTTACTGTTTACGTTGCCACTAACTTATACGTTTTTTTTCATCGGTTTGCCAATATACTTTTCATATATTTCTATAATTATCACCTCGGTAATGGCTTTTGTGGCCCGAATGTTAATGCTTAGAGGCGAAATTCCACTCTGGAGCACAAGAATATTTATTTCATCAGTTATTTTGCGTTGTTTTTTTGCTACTGTAATTGCATTGACTTTGCCGACAATATTATTTTTTTTGATGCCAGCCGGAATGGTCTCGGCTTTGATGCAATGCCTCGTCGGAAGCCTGTGGGCTGCCTGGTGGCTTTACAGAGTAGCCCTGAATGAGTATGAACGGCAATCAGTCAAGAATCTGATTCGTAATTTTTTATTGAGAATTTTTGAAAAAGCACATTGAAATAAAGCATCTGCAGGATTGTTGTGGATGTACGGCTTGTAAGAACATTTGCCCAAAACAGTGCATTTCCATGCAAACTGATTACTTGGGATTTCAATATCCGTATGTAAATGTTTCGTTGTGCATTGAGTGTGGAATGTGTCGGCAAGTGTGTCCGTTTTTAAATCCTAAAAAGTCCTTGTCTGCAAAAAAATCCTATGCTGCTACAAACTCTGTTGATGAGGAACGAATAAAAAGCTCATCGGGAGGTGTATTTATAAACCTTTCCAAGCGAGTAATAGCAGAGCATGGTGTTGTGTTCGGAGCTGTATTTGATGAAAATTGGAACGTTAAGCATGTGGCTGCACAATCGCTTTATGAGGTGAGCAAAATGATGGGCAGCAAATATGTCCAAAGCAAAATGGACAACTGCTATTCGCAGGCAAAATCATTCTTGAATGCGGGAAAACTTGTGCTGTTTTCAGGAACTCCTTGTGAAATAGCCGGTTTAAAGCATTATTTGAAAAAGGATTATGATAATCTCATCTGCGTCGAAGTTATATGCCATGGCGTTCCAGCGCCTCTTTCATGGTATAAGAACATACGAGAGACAAAAAAATCTATAAACAGAAAGGATACCGCCAATTACAGATTGGACTCGGTTTCTTTCAGAGACAAACGCAAAGGTTGGCGGAATTTTGGGCTGTGCTATTCATTTGCTGGTCCCGATAAAGCTGATTCGAAGATAGAGGTTTTTGAATCGTTCCATCAAAATCGCTTCATGCAGGCATTTCTTAATAACTGGTCGTTGCGTCCCTCATGCTATAATTGCAAAGCAAAGAACGGACATAGCCATGCAGATCTTACCATAGGTGATTTCTGGGGCATAGAAAACATTCGTACAATTAATGATGATGACAAAGGTATCTCTTGCATAATATGCCGAACAGAAAAAGGTCAGACAATATTTAACAGTACGCATGGTCTGGAAATAACAGCAGTGTCTTATGATTCAATCTTACGGGGAAATAGTTCGATTGAGAACAGCGTGGAAAATACGCCATACGCGACAGCCATGAAAACATTGATTAAGTTTTTAGGATTAGGACAGACAATGGCCATGATGAAAATATACCATAACATAATTAGAGCCATCAATTTCGTCAATCGCCGTTCCAAACAACTATAAAGAACGGATTCACACTTTGCCCGCAGGTTATAATCAGAGTGTGGTATCCTTTAAAATTTGGTGCTACGGCAAGTCTTGCTTTCATCGGATAATAACTGTAATAATTGGTTAGCAGGGTCTAAATCGGTAGCAAAAGACAAGTCAATGGCTTGTTGAATTTTTAAATGAAGAAAGTCCCGTTAAAATAATTATGAGAATTGCAATCATCACTCAGCCGTTAATTAGCAATTATGGCGGTTTGCTGCAAAACTGGGCGTTGCAGACAGTTTTAAGGAGAGAATTTCCCGGCGTGGATGTTGTAACTTTTGACCAGGTTGATTCGGTGGCTCCACTATATTTGCGTATTGGTTCGGCTGTCAAGCATATATTTTGGTCCAATAAGGATAAAAATAATGTGTGTAGCCAATTCGATAGTTTTCGAGATAAGAATATCGCTGCGACTTATAAGGCTCGAACATTTAGTGATTTTAAAAAACTTGACCGTATCTATGCCCCCGATGTCTATATAGTGGGCAGTGATCAGGTATGGAGGCCTTCAATGGTTTTTAATCTTGACGCTAACTTTTTAGCATTTACCCAATGTCACTGTAAGATTGCCTATGCGGCATCATTTGGAATAGATACTTGGGAATTTACCCCCAGCCAGACTTTACGTTGCCGAAATCTAATCAAGGACTTTACCGCAGTGTCGGTAAGGGAAAAGGACGGCATTGGGCTTTGTTCCGATTATCTAGGGCGCGAAGCCTGCCTTGTGTTAGACCCGACACTGCTTCTATTGGAAGAAGACTATGCGCGATTGATACAAGGGAATCCAGTTGATGGCGAAGATTACGTATTTACCTATATTTTGGATTCTGATTCTGAAAAGCGGGTATTTGTGAATTCGCTTATTGGTAATTTGCCTGAGAGAAATGCCGCCCACAATATGTTGGGGGATATGCCACAAGTACGTCCGTCAGTTGAGGAATGGCTGTCGGCTATCAGAAACGCATCCATGGTGATATGTGATAGCTTTCACGGAGCTGCCTTCTCAATTATTTTTAACAAGGATTTCTATGTTCTTGGCAATCAACAGCGAGGTAATTCTCGCCTCAATTCTCTATTGTCGCTCTTTGGGTTAAGTGACAGGCTTGTCGAATCTGAACAAGCTGCAAAGCGCCTTTCGCCTATTGACTGGCAGCAGGTAAACTGTTGTCACAGGAGATTAATAAACAAATCATTGTCGTTTCTGCAATCTGCATTATGCACTTAATCAAAGGTTTGGTGTCGGTAATAATTCCCACCTATAACAATGCGCCCTTTCTGCGAAAGTGCGTCAATAGCGTATTGGCGCAAACTTATACCAATATTGAAATAATAGTTGTTGACGATGGGTCCGATGACAATCCGGCATCAATCTTAGCAGATGTGTCCGATACTCGTCTTCGATCTATCGTCTGTATGCCGCACTATGGTGTAAGTACGGCTCGCAATGTAGGCATCTACCATGCCTCGGGCGAATATATGGTGTTTATTGATGGTGACGATTGGGTAGAGTCCAACCATCTTGAATTGTTGGTCAAGGGATTGCAGCAAGCCGAATGCGCCATTATTACGATGCAGATAGATTATCCTGACCATACAGAGACCGGTTGTCATAATCTTGATTTAAAACAAAATAAAATTATTGAGAGTAAGGATTTCAACCTAATTTTCGAACAATACCTCTTGTCTTCTCCTTGCAACAAAATATACCATACTAAGTTGATTAAGGGGACCAATTATTTGCAATTTGACAAAAGTATTTCTTATGCTGAAGATTTGCTGTTTAATCTGGAGTATTTCTATGCGCTAAAGTCTGCGGTCATTTTGCCTGATGCTACATATCATTATGTGAAGCATACTGATTCCGGAACACTAAGATATCATCACAATACGGCTTATACACTGAGCCAACTCACATTAGCTGTGTCAAAATTGTTCGGGCATAGGTTGAGCCGTCAAACACTCATTATATTAATGAGGCATTATTTGTTTGGTCTGATTAATCTTCATCATCGCAATTCCGACCAAAGCGATGCTCAGATTCTTGCAGAGATTGGCATGATTTTGTCAATACCAGAATTTAGCAATGCTAAAAAAATACTTCGAGATATTGATGTTAGTCGTAAAATGCAGCTGCTTCTTAGATTGGGCGGTCCTAAAATAATCCATAACCTGCTCAAAAAATATATACGATGAAGAAGCGTATTCTTTTTATTGACGGGCCTCTGGGCGGCGGCGGTGCCGAGAGGGTGCTGATTGACATTCTGAGGAATATGGATTACTCGCGCTATGAGGTGGACCTTGCCCTGATTTGCCGGGGCGGGGTGCTGATGGACGAGGTGCCCGAGCAGGTCAATGTGATTGAACTTTGGCCCGGTTATTCATGGGATTATAAGCTGGCTTTCCGCCTGTCCAAATGGCTGCGTTGCAATTGGCTTTTCTCCCGCAAGATGAATGGCCAGAAGCTGCGACGTGACTATGATGCGGAAATCTCTTTCCTTGAAGGCATGCCGCTTAAACTGGGGGCATTACGGACCACAAAAGCCAAGAAAGTGACTTGGGTACATTGCGACATCGACACTCATCGCTATGAGGCTTCACAGTTTTTTCCGGGTGAAGAGCTTGCCGCGTATGACAAGATGGACGTTGTGGTCAACGTGTCAAAAGATTGCGAGGACGCTTTTCGCCGTCGTTTCCCCGATTGTACGGCAGAGAGACGGGTCATCTATAATCCCATTGACAGGCATAAAATAGAGCGGTTGGCCCAAGAGGACGATGCACAGACAAAGAATGATAACTGCCTTACAATCATAACGGTAGGCAGAGTGACCCCCCCAAAAAAACCGGAGCGGCTTCTACAAGTCGCCAAGATGGCCAAAGAGGCCAATCTCAGCGTCAGATTCAAATGGGTCGGCGACGGCGAACTGCGTGAACGGACAGAGCGGCTGCGGGACAGCATGGGACTTGCCGATATGGTCGAGTTCGTGGGATTTGCTAAGAATCCCTATCCTCACATCAAGTCTGCCGACATAATGATGGTGACAAGTGATTACGAGGGTTTCTGCCTCGTTATCTGCGAGGCAATGTGCCTCGGTGTGCCGGTCATCTCCACTCGCACGGCCGGTCCATCGGAAATAATCGGGGACAACGAATACGGCATACTGACGGATATTTCGGCAGAGGCTTTATTCACGGCCTTGCAACATTGGATTGATAATCCGTCAGAACGGCAGACGGTCGCAGAGAAAGCTCTGCACCGTCCCGACGATTATTCAGTGATTGGAACGATACAAAGCATCTATGACTTGCTTTAAGATAGCAGGAGCCTCTGAATCTAATTATAATCGCCGATGAAATACGACATCGATTCTTTCCGAGAACTCAAGCTCTATATCGCTTCCGACCTCTATCGGTATATGACATCGACATCCTTTAAGGCTTATCTGAGAGGGTGGTATATAGCCGGTTTCCGATATACGTTCTTTATGCGTTGCTGCCGGTACTTCGGCCGGAAAGGATTGCTGTATAGTCCGCTATATCTTTTTTGTCGTATTGCGTTGCGGCACTACTCCGTGAAATACGGGTTTCAGATACCGTGGCAGACCGACATCGGACCGGGACTATGTATCGGACATTACGGTCCCATAATTGTGAATCCGTCGTCAAGAATCGGCGCCAATTGCAATATTACAGTCGGTGTGCTGTTAGGTCTCAATCATAAGACAGACGCAAACGGGAAGAGCCTCGGCTTCGAATATCCGGTGGTAGGCGACAGGGTCGCACTCGGTAACGGCGCGAAGATAATGGCGGCGTTACCGTAGGAGATGACTGTGTTATCGGCGTAAACACGGTTGTCACCAAAGACATAGCGTCAAAAAGTGTCGCGGTCGGCGCACCCGCAAGAATCATATCGTGTGTCGGCTCATCCTCTTTGGTCGGCAGTTTTCATCCCTGGAGTAAAAGCTGGGTTGATAGAGAATGATGAAGAAAAAGATACTTTTCATAATCAGTAATCTGCAGACTGGCGGCGTATCGAAAGCGATGACGAGCCTGTTGAATGTCATTGACCGGGAACGCTACGATGTCTCTTTGATGGCAGTGTCCGCTTCCGGCCCTTTCATGGAGCTGTTGCCGAAAGATTTGCGGATAATTACCAATCCTGTGTGGACCGATGTCACGAGCGGCTTTAAAGGCACTCTGAACCTGATTAAAAAGGGACAAATATTATTGGCATCAGGCACGCTTTTGAGATTTTTGTCAAGCAGGTTGTCGAAATCTCTGTCGGGAATATTGATGGCAAAGATGATGCCGCCTGTCAGCGAGGAGTTTGACACGATTGTAGACTTTAACGGCCAACAGCAGTGCTATTATATGGTTGATAAGCTGAAGGCCCGGAAGAAAGTGACGTTTTTTCACAGCGACTATTCTAAATGGCCGTATTATTATTCCGCCGACAAAAAGTATTATCCGAAGGTTGACCGTATATTCACGATTTCAGAAGAGTGTGTTTTATCCCTTCAGAAGTATTTCCCTGAACAGAAATCCAAAATCGCATTGATGCAAAATATATCGTCGGCAAAATTGATTGACGAAATGAGCAAGCAGCCTTGCGAGGGCTTTGCGGAGGGCTTTAAATTTTTAACCATCGGTCATGTGATAAAGCCGAAGGGATTCGATTTAGCTACGGAAGCCGCAAGAATACTTAAAGAGAGGGGTGTAAAGTTTAGCTGGTATTTTATAGGAGCTGTTCCTGACACCGCCTGTGCCCTCTCCTTTATTGAAAAGAACGAAGTGTGTGACCGTATTGAGCTAATGGGTGTGAAAGTCAATCCATATCCATATATCAGTCAGGCCGACCTGATAGTTCATCCGTCCCGATTCGAGGGTAAGTCAATAGCGTTGGACGAGGCCAAGTTGCTCTGCAAGCCTATTGTCGTCACAAACTTTTCAACGGTTCGGGACCAGTTCACTGACCGGCACGATGCCTCGATATGTGAAATGAAGCCGGAAAGCATCGCCGATGCCATTCAGGAGCTTTTGGAAAACGAAAGCCTGCGTAGAAAGTATTCGGCAAACCTGTTGTCGGAAAGAAAGGACAACAGTGACGAGATAGAAAAACTTTACGAAATTTTCGATGACTGATTTTTCGTTTGATTTTGACCATTGGCTGTTGTGGAGGCAGCTGTTGTGGTGGTCTCTCACAATTGCAGGTCTCGTATCTGCGTTGGTGGCTTTCACTGCATATAAGTATTCCGCACGAAGGAATACATTCCTGTTTTCAATATTGCTGTTAGCCGGAATGTTGATTTTGCTGGGATGTTATCCTATAGAATGGGGCTATTCAACTGACAGAGCGAACTATGCACAGTATTTCTTAGCTTTTAAGAATGGGTTGTCAAAAGTGGATTTTTCTACGGAAGAAGTAGGCTTTCAACTTATCCAATACTTCTTTTCGCGATTTCTGAATGTGACTCAATTCATGTTCGTCATATCGCTTATTTATTTGGTGAATTATTATATCGCGATTAGAAAAATGGTGCGGGGCAATTCCTATTGGCTCTTGATTGCCGCAGTACTTTCAATGGGTTTTGTCAGTTATAACCTCAATACGATGCGAGCCGGATTGGCTATTTCGTTTGTGGTGCTTGCCCTGTCGGATTATAAATCATTGTGGCGACTTATCGCGCTATTGGCCGTTGCTGTAAGTATTCACACGTCCATGGTCATTCCGGGCGCTATGATTCTGATATGCCGGCGTTTCGACAATACGCCTCTGTTTTTCAGATTATGGATGATTTCTATTCCTCTGTCGTTTGTGGCCGGCGGTTTTTTCAACGGCCTGTTTGCCGGAATGGGCGAAGACCAGCGCACTTCTTACCTTACCACTACAGAATCTCGATACAACATAGGTTTCCGCATAGACTTTATATTGTATTCCCTGATTCCGGTGCTTGTAGGATGGTATTACAAATACCGGAAAGGATTCGATAAAGACCGGTTTTACTCCCTGGTCTATAACGCCTATCTGCTCACCAACATATTCTGGATTCTGGTTATCCGCGCGAATTATTCCGACCGCTTCGCCTACCTTTCCTGGTTCATGATTCCTTTCGTGCTTGTATATCCTTTGCTTAAGCAGAAGATGAGTCTGAGGGAAGGTACATGGCTCGGAATGATATTACTCGGAGAGAATATATTCAGATTGTTCATCTAATTTCTTAAAACGGTGCCTTTTCTTACTGTCTTTACGCCGGTCTACAACCGTGCGTATATAATTCCGCAACTTTATCAAAGCCTTTGCCGGCAGACTTGCCGTGATTTCGAATGGCTGATAGTGGATGACGGCTCTACCGACGATATAGAAACACTGGTACGGCGATTCATCGCGGAACATAAAATAGACATCCGGTTCATACGGCAGAAAAACGGCGGCAAACACACTGCAATCAATCGGGGCGTCCGTGAGGCCCATGGAAAGTGGTTCTTTATAGTCGATTCTGACGATTACGTCACAGATAATGCCGTCGACTGGATTCGCCGCACGGCGGAATTGATTGAAGACGACAATGGGTTTGCAGGGCTTTCCGGGATTCGTATCCGGCCGGAGGGCGGAAAAATCGGCGGAGGCGGCGATTTCGGTTTTATAGACGCCAACGCGATAGACATCAGATTGAAATACGGGATTGCAGGAGACCTTGCGGAAGTGTTCAAGACGGATGTGTTACGGCGATATCCGTTCCCCGAGATTCCGGGTGAGAAGTTCTGTCCTGAAGCATTGGTATGGTTTAGAATAGCCCGCAGATATAAAATGAGATATGCACATGAGGGAATATATGTATGTGAATATCTCCCTGATGGACTGACTGCGAAAATAACACGTATGCGTCGTGAGTCTCCTGTGGCTTCCATGACTTTTTATGCGGAGCACTTCCATGATGGGATTCCCGCATTGTGGCGCCTGAAAGCGGCGGTCAATTTCTGGAGATTCAAAAAAGCCCCATACCGAAGAAAATACAAGATGCTGGCACCCTTGTCCATACTTGCATTCTTGCCGGGAACTCTGATTAGAATTATCGAAAACTTCCGATGAAGATACTTCACGTTATAACGTCCCTTCGCACCGGCGGAGCGGAAAAACTGATGGTGGACTTGCTGCCGAGGCTCAAGGCAAAGGGGCACGATGTCGAGCTGTTGCTGTTCGACGGCACGGAGACCCCTTTCAGGCACGATGTCGAGGCGGCCGGAATAAAAGTCCATGATTTGGGTATCGGCGGCTCGGTCTATTCTCCGCTACGGCTGCTGAGGCTGATTCCCTATCTTAAGAAATACGACGTGGTACACACCCACAACACCGCTCCGCAGCTGTTCGCCGCCATAGGCGGCGTGTTATGCTCTGTGGTGCTATGCACCACAGAGCATACCACCTCCAACCGCCGGCGCGCCTGGAGGTGGTATGCCGCCGTTGACCGCTGGATGTATTCCCGTTACCGTAAAGTCATCTGTATCTCCGGGAAAGCCGAAGAAAACCTCCGGGAGTTCATCGGCACGTCAAAAGCCGAGATATGCACCATAAACAACGGCATCGACGTGGCCGGATACGCCGGAGCAACGGCCTCCGGCGTGCTCGAGTCAATCGCCCCTGGCAGCCGCAAGATAATGATGGTGGCGGGTTTCCGCCGGGAAAAGGACCAGGACACTCTTATCAAATCGCTCTTGGGACTTCCGGAGCGCTTCCATCTTTTCCTTGTAGGCGACGGTGTCCGCAGGCAGGAGCTCGAGACTCTTGTGAATAAGAACGGACTGACGGGCCGGGTGCATTTCCTCGGACTGCGCACCGATGTCCCCCAGTTGCTGCACGCCGCCGACTATGTGGTGATGTCATCGCACTTCGAGGGCCTTTCTCTCTCGTCGGTCGAAGGCATGAGCGTCGGCAAGCCGTTCCTGGCCTCCGATGTCGACGGTCTGCGCGAGGTGGTATGCGGTGCCGGAGTACTGTTCCCGTACCAAGACTCAAAGAGATTGGCCGCCGAAATATCGCGGCTCGAAGAATCCCCCGAACTGTATGAAGCGGTCGCTGCCGCCTGCAGCAGACGGGCTCAGCGATTCGACATCTCCGAAATGGCCGACGGCTATTCGGCGATATATCAATCACTATGACACGCCAGCAATCGCAGATGATGAAAGGGGTAGCGATACTCCTGATGATATTTCTCCATTTATTCAACCAGGAATCCAATGTGGCATTATGCCACAACCTGCTGTTTGTCGACGGAACTCCCCTCGTATCCATATTAAGCCGGGCAGCGAATCCGGTGGCCTTCTTCCTCATACTCGGCGGCTACGGTCTCTACAGGGCATATGAAAAGGAGATAGGCATAGGTGGTCGAGGCTCTTGAAGCTGATGATTCACTATTGGGTTGTACTTCTGATTTTTGTCACTGTCGGTCACTTCATTCAACCGTACGCTTATCCTGGTTCATTCTTAAAGATTCTAAGCAACGTTTCAGGCTATCAGACCACATATAACGGCGAAATGTGGTTCCTGCTTCCTTATGTGATATTGTCGGCTTGCTCGAAACCACTTTTCGGTTTTATTAAACGGTTTCGCGCATGGCAGGTCGTCACGGTCACTCTCTTCATACACCTTGTCACGAGTTACTGCATAAGCCGTTACGGAGCTGAGTTTCTATATTCCAATTATTGGGCCTACGACCCTCTGCTGGTCTTCCATTTTCTGTTCAACTTCTGTCTTGGCGCGATGACTGCAAGGTGCAACTTTTTCGAGCGGCTATCTGCCCGTATTGGTAAAATTCGTCATATCGGAATTTTAGGATTGTCGGGAGTAATTGTTCTTGTGTCAATTAGTTGCGTATTCAAATATAACTTCTTTTATGCTTTCGGCATAATCACTTGTCTGCTATTTGTCAAAATGCCTCATAGGATAAAGACCACGCTCGGTAAACTTGGAGACCAGTCAATGAATATGTGGATGATACATTCGTGGTTCTGTTACTACCTTTTTCACCACTTCATATACTCATTTGAATACCCGCCGCTGATATTTGTTGTGGTTACTGTCATAAGCTATGCTTGTTCGTTGATTGTCAACAAGATTACATTCCCTGTCGAAAGATTGTTTATGCGGAAGCACGAAGCTCTTGAAAAACCGATACTATAATGAAGCCAATCAAAATCATCCGGACATCCACGGTACCGGGCTCGCTGAACACCTTCTGCCGGGGGCTATTGCGGGAGTTGCGGGAAGAGGAGGGCTACGAGGTCGTGGCCGTAAGTTCGCCGGGTGAGGCTATGCGCGAAATTGCGGAGCGCGAGGGTGTGCGGACCGCCGCCGTGCCTATGGAGAGGCACATCTCGCCGATTAAGGACTTGAAAAGTCTTTTCGGACTAATTCGAGTGTTTAGACGCGAGAGGCCGGCGATGGTACATTCAATGACCCCCAAGGCGGGGCTGCTGTCCATGATGGCGGCATGGGTGTGCCGCGTGCCGGTGCGCCTGCACACCTTCACCGGCCTGGTGTTCCCGACCGCCACGGGACTGACGCGGAAGATTCTGATTCTCACCGACCGCATCACCTGCGCCTGCGCCACGCATATCGTACCCGAAGGGGAAGGCGTGAAGGACGACCTTATAAACCACCGCATCACCAGGAAGCCGTTGAAGGTCCTCGGCCACGGCAACGTACGCGGCATAGACCTCGCGCACTATAATCCCGGATTGCCCGAAGTACGGGCCGAGGCTGCGAAAATCCGCAGGCCGGGCGTGTTCACCTTCGTGTTCGTGGGACGCCTGGTCCGTGACAAGGGCATCGACGAGCTCGTGGAGGCCTTCGGCCGCCTGAACGGAGAGTTTCCGGCCACACGGCTTATCCTCGTCGGCCGTCAGGAGCCGGAGCTTGACCCCCTGAAGCCCGAGACGCTCTCGGAAATAGACGATAACGAAAACATAGAGGCCGTAGGCCAGCAGTCCGACGTGCGCCCGTGGCTCGCCGCCTCGGACACATTCGTCTTCCCCAGTTACCGCGAAGGCTTCCCCAACGTGGTCATCGAGGCCGGCGCCATGGGACTTCCCTCGATAGTGACCGACATCAACGGCAGCCGCGAGATAATCGTCGAAGGCAAGAACGGAGCCGTCATCCCCCCGCGCGACGCGGACGCCCTCTGTTCCGCCATGCGCCGCTTCATCACCGACAGCCCCGCGACACAGGCGCTCGCCCGGCACGCACGCCCGCTCGTCGCCTCCCGCTACGAACAGACATTCGTCCGCCGATGCCTCAAAGAATATTACAAAGAAATCTTAGCAAAATGAAACTTGTAATCAAGCACCGTTTTTCATCGGTTAAAGCCGACTGGGAAAGGTTGTATAAGTTGACTCCCGAAGTCTCTCCATTCATGCATCCAGGTGCCTTTGCCATTGCTTACCGATATTTTTATCCGTACTATCTGATATGGCGTACGATTCCGACTTTTGCGGTTTTCACCGACGATGTCAAAGTGCGCGCCATTGTTCCTCTGCTTAAATCAAAAGGCAAAAACCGCCTTTTTGGTGATGTCAACGGTTTCAACGAGTGCGGAATACTATATGATGATTGTGCAATATTACCCCAAGTCATTTCGCTTTTGCATAAACGTTTCGGTGAAGTGGAGTTCATGAAAATAGATGAGCGCTCGCCTGTTTCAAGCTATAAGGGTTCGACGGCGAAAGAATCAAAAAATGTCGCTATCAGGTTTGACGATAGTTTTGATGAATATTTCAAGGTATTGTCAAAATCTGTCCGTCAGAACATACGCACAGCCTATAACCGGCTGAATACCGATGGACTTCTCTTGTCAATGAAATATTTCAAACCGGATATTGCAGTAAGGGAAGATGTTCCTATAAATCAACTCGTTGACCTTTATGTAAAACGACATGCCGAAAGATATGGAGTTGCTACAGGACGTTTGAAACAGTGGTTCCTGAAGCATCAGAGTTTTGCCACACGATATTATATCAAGGCTCCTAACGCATTTACTTCGGTACTTTATATCAATTCTGAGATTGTGGGGTTTCTTAGCGGCCTTTATGATGACAAAACTATAATCGTACCAAGATTGTCAATTGACTCCGAGTTTAGGCGATATTCTCCGGGCCTTGTACTTATTTGCGAAACAATAAAATATCTCCAGCAGAATACGTCTATACGATGCCTTGACCTTAGCCTTGGGGAGGAGCAGTATAAATATCAGCTCGGTGGTCGGTCGCATCTGGCGTATCGGTTTAATATATAATCAAAAATTCAGGTAGCTAAAACCAGCGGTTGCGACTTAAGAGTGACTTATTGCTGGAACCGTGTAGGATACGACATTCTGCGCAGTCTTCCCAGCAAAGGACTTGAAGTATGGACGGGAGTGCCCAGCCCTCGTCGCCTAGTGCTGCGTGCAATCCTATGTTCGTAACTGCCTTAAAAGACTTTTATAAAAAATTCTCCATATATGATATGAAACCGTATCGCGATTTTTTCAAACGGGTCTTTGACGTAGCTGCTTCGGGGGGAGCTTTATTTGTGCTCTCTGTTCCCCTTGCTGCTGTCACCGTCTGGCTACACTTTGCCAACAAGGGTGCCGGGGCATTTTTCTTTCAGGAGAGGCCAGGCAAGGATGGAAAGATTTTCAAAGTGGTGAAGTTCAAGACTATGACTGATGAGCGGGATGCAAACGGCAAACTTCTTCCCGACGCAGACCGTCTAACCAAGATCGGCCGCTTCGTGCGCTCAACTTCTATTGACGAACTGCCTCAGTTGTGGAACGTTCTCAAAGGCGATATGTCGCTCATAGGCCCCCGCCCATTGCTGGTAAAATATTTACCGTATTACACACCAACCGAGGCTCATCGACACGATGTTAGACCTGGAATAACTGGTTGGGCACAAGTAAATGGCCGTAATCATCTTGAATGGGATGACCGTTTGGCTCTGGATGTATATTATGCTAATAATGTATCGCTTATGTTTGATATCCGAATACTGGCAAAGACTATCGTGAATGTGTTTTTCGGTTCTGATATAGAATTGTTGCCGGAGAGTCATGATTTGGATGTTATAAGAAAACAAAATAAACAATGAATATACTCTTCACTTGTGCGGGACGCCGTACCTATCTGCTCAAATATTTCAAGGAACAACTTGGCGACAGCGGCCTGGTTGTAGCTGCCGATATGCAACTGACGGCACCGGCGTTGACGGCTGCCGACATTAAGGAGCAGGTACCTGCCGTCTATGCAGATGACTACATTGGCCGTACCCTTGACATCTGCCTTCGCCATGGTATAAAGGGACTTATCTGCCTCAACGATCTCGAACTTCCCATACTTGCCGCCAACCGTCAGCGGTTTGAAGAAATCGGTGTCAAGGTAATTGTATCTGCACCAGAAGTCATTGACATCTGCTTTGACAAATATCGTACCGCAAAATACGTTGAGAGTCTCGGCCTCGGTACCCCAAACACATTTGTCAGCCTCAGTAAAGCCCAAGCAGCACTACACGAGGGCATACTCAGTTTCCCACTCGTCCTCAAACCCCGCTGGGGGTCTGGTTCCATCGGCATCGAGTTTGTCAATTCCCTTGAAGAGTTAGAGGAGGTCTACGCGATGCTACTCAAAAAGGTCAGGAAAACTATTCTTGCAACCGCCTCGAAAGGGGGCGAATACATTCTTATACAGCAGAAAATCGACGGTCAGGAATATGGCATGGACGTTATGAACGACCTCGAAGGCAATCACCGGGCTGTTTCGGTAAAAAAGAAGCTCTCCATGCGCGCCGGCGAGACCGACAAGGCACAGACCGTTGACAACGCTGACATTCGCGCCATCGGACAGACCTTAGGCATGAACCTGCGTCATATCGGAAATCTTGACGTGGACATCTTCGAAAAGGACGGCACATATTACGTCCTTGAACTCAATCCCCGCTTCGGTGGCGGATTCCCATTCAGCTACGAAGCCGGAGTAAATTTCCCGGGAGCGATAATCGAATGGTTAAAAGGTAATGAGATAGACGAGAATATGTTACAGCCTCGTTATGGGGAAACGTATGCCAAATGTGATTATCTTGTAAAAGTAAATTGATTTTGGTCAAGGATGGTTACGTTTATCGGTTATTTCAATGATAATAGAAGTAAAAACGACCCTCTGAAACAGACGCTTCCCTTAGACAACGAATCCCACGAAGATTATTCGCGGGATTCGTTGTCTAAGGGGGCTGACAGCATGTTGTCATAAAGGTTATCGAGAGGTATCCGTCCGAAAAAGAGCAAGATGAATGCCGGCTCTTTCCGGACGGACTGGTTATTTCAATGATTTGAGGATTAGGGCGTTGGCTTTGTCTACGACGGAGGTCTCGAGGCTGGCGAGGTAGATTTGTGTCGTGGCCTCGCTGTCGTGACCCATGCCTTCGGAGATTACCGAGAGCGGTATGCCTTTGGATTTGGCGGCGGAGGCCCAGCTGTGACGTGCGACATACAGGGTCAGCGGTATGGCTATGCCTGCCTTTTCCGCGACACGTTTCAGGTTGCGGTTGATGTTGTAGCTGTGGTTCCGGTATGTGCATCGCTCGTTGGTGCCCGGATTGCGTATGATGGGCAGCAGGTAGTCGCTTTTGTTCTCGGGGTACTTTTCAAGAATCATCTGCATTTCCTTCGTCCATTCTATCATCAGTCGCTGGCCGGTCTTGCGACGGCGGTATGTTATGTATCCGTTGCTGAGGTCTGTCTTTTTGAGGAATGCCATGTCTATGAAACTCATCCCCCGGAGATAGAAGCTCATAAGGAACATATCGCGGGCGTAGTCAAGTGTCGGAGCCGGCGACAGGTCCAAAGTCTTGATTTTCTTGATTACAACTAACGGCAATGCCCGTTTTACGGTTTTCTCTATTCCGGTATAGACATGACGGAACGGGTTACGGTTATCGATGATTTCGTTTTCTACCGCACGGTGATATACGGCACGAAGTATCCTGGTGTAGAATGATATTGTGTTCGGCGTTATCCCGCGCCTCTTATGCCACGCCTCGTAGCTTTCCATTATTTCGGAGGTGATGCTGTCAAGCATGATGTCCTTGCCGTCACGGAACTTCCTGAAACTGTTCAGGGCTGATTTGTATGTCTCGGAGGTTCTGATGTTTCCGTTCTGCCTGAGTCTGGCTATTATGCTCTCCATGTAGGAGAACAGAGAGTATTCCGCGGCATAGCGGTTGAATTCGTCCATCACATCTTTGGCCGTGTAGCCAAGACCCTCTATATTGAGTTTGCGGTCAATCTTCGTAAGCCGCTCCACATCCCAACGGATACGTTCACGAATGGAGAGAATCAACGATTCGCGCTCGCTTTTATGTGTGGTCGTCACCATAGAGCGGCTTTCATCCCACTCGCCGGGGAAAACCTTATACTCGGTCGGAAGTTGCCGCACTTTTCTTTCGTGGATAATCTGGTAGTAGATTGCGCCTTCGTTGTCAGCGCTACTTGATGGGCGGAATTTTACTTTTATTGAAGCCATGTGTTTTTATGATGTTGATTTGCCCGAAATATACAAGATACATCCAATGGACACATACTCCAATAATGCTGTTTTCGGAGAGTTTATCCCAGGGTTTATTTTATTCCGGGAGATTATGGGTTCCGGTTCGGGATTTTTTGCTACTTTTGTTCCGGTTTTCGGAAAACCGGATGAAGATTTGTAATTCCTATTGAATCAATATGTATAGAGGTGGCAGCGAGACCGATGCCGGGAGAGCGGGAGTAATGGACAGCCCCGGATATTTGGCTCAGGACAGAATCCGTGTCCGTGACTCCAACATGGAATTGATGAGGATAGTCGCCATGTGTCTGATTCTGATTCATCATTTCCTTACCCACGGGTCACCGCTTGGCGGTTATCGGCCGCCCTCGGCCATGTTCGCCTGGCCGTTTTTCCTGGATGGCGTCAACCTCTTCTTTCTGCTGTCCGGCTGGTATCTCATCCGACTGTCGGTCAAGGGCTTTCTACGCCTGTTCATGACTGTCTTCGCCTTTGTCCAGCTCAATAGCCTGGGGTGCTTTCTAATAGACAAGCCATTGACCGGGCAGGACCTGCTGTTCACTTTCATAGCACCGCTCTCCACTCAGAACTGGTTCATTGACGTTTACTTCGGCCTTATGTTGGCATCTCCAATCATCAACAAAGGTCTGACAGCGCTGACCCTCAATCAGCTAAAGGCGATAGTCCTTATATTTACCCTGTTCACCATTTATTCCGGAAATATCGGACATAACGCCTGTAACGAGAATGGATACACATTTTTCCAGGGCATATATATGTACACTCTCGGGCATTGGCTTCGCCGGGACACCTGCTTGTCCGAGCGGGTCACCAAGGCCCATTGTCTGGCCTTATGCGTATGCCTTACCGCTTTGGACGGCATACTGTCCGTAGCGCTGCGTGACTCTCCGGTGTACATCCGCAATCTGACAGCTTACAACAACCTGTTCATAGTCGGAGCATCGGTGTTCCTGTTCCTGTATTTCACTAAATTGCGGTTCCACAGCAAGGCCGTGAACAGGTTTGCCGCATACTCCTTGGGGTGCTATCTGCTGCAGGACGGATGTTTCGGAGACCTCTTTTTGTATCCGGCTTCAAGACATTGGACGGCCACCTTGCCTGCGTGGCGATACGTTTCGTTTTTCGCAGCCCTGTTCATCTCCTTCTGGGTTGCCTCCGGCATCATCACAAATGTCCTGAACCGAGTGATTCACTTTGTCAACCGGAGTCTGCCGACAAGACTCGCAGAGCTGAAATTCAAATAAAATCCGATTCTCACTTCAAACCCAAAATATTCTCACATGAAAAAAAGAGTTGGATTCAGCGGCTATTGCCTGATTATTTCCGCATTGTCGAGCGCGCTTATATGCGGTTTATTCGTATATGCGCTCAAACAGCCTGACCATGGGCGGCCTGTGGTCATACTCGCCATTATAATAGCCGTCATGTCCTTGTCTACGTTATTATATATGCCGCTTTCAGTCTCTGTCGACGATGAAAAATTGAGCATCCGCCGTCCGCTGCGAATCAAGTGTATCCCGTTAGCAGACATTTCCGGTGTAAGGTTATGTCCCCCGACTATGGCCGCACACCGCATTTGCGGTAGCGGAGGATGGTTCGGTTGGTATGGCTGGTTCAGAGAAAGAGACCTCGGCAAGTATTTTGCCTATTACGGGAAAGCATCGGACTGCTTTCTTGTAACCCTTAAAGATGGCCGTAAATATATGCTCGGCTGCTCCGATGCTCCGGACATGGCAGATGCCATCGGCTCCCGCCTGAGGCAGGTCCGATAAATCGGCTTAAGTCAAGAGGCTGAAGAACGGGCGGCCAAAGGGGTATCGTGAAAGAATCCGCATACCAGCACCAAGTATTCCGGCAGCAAGCCATCCTTACTCCACCGCAGTTCTATGCCGAACATCTCGGCAAGGGTCTTGGAAAGGTCAAATCCCAAGGATTCGAGCGAGGGACGCACTTTGTCAGGATGCCGACAGGGTTCTCCCGATATGCGGGCACATTCCTCTTCCTCGCAGTACAGGCATTTACCTCCGAATGTAAGCGCGAGGCCTCCGCCGGTCCGCTCCATTTCAAGCAATTCCCGCTCCAAACGGGTACGCTCCGGCAACAGGAACTCATGAGTCCGCTCTATGGGCAGATTCCTGTCAGACGGTATTATCTTGCATGCCACTATACGGGCATACTTATATTTGCGCAATAACGCTTCAGCATCAAAGTCAAAGGGGGGACACCCCCATCTACAGCCATAATTTCCGCATTGTCCGCACAGGTCCAGAAAACGGGCCTCGTCTCTGAAGCCGGCGATATAATCGGCTACGGCTATATCCGATATGTAATTTTCTGCCGTATATACGCTCATAGTCATATCCCTTATAAAAACAAACCGCACACCGTAGGATTCAGATACCCAATGCGTCGTAGACAGCTTCCGATATGCGTGCTATTGCCTCGGCGGCGCGTTTCTCATCTCCATTGCAGTCTTTCACGAATACGGCGAGCGCGTATTTTCTCCCGTCAGGCAGACAGATATATGCCACATCGTTGTGCGCCACCAGCACCCCCTCGGGAGTAGTGTATCCGGAACCTGTCTTATGACCTATGACCACGCCCTTCTTTCCAAGCAAGGGGGCGACGATACGGTCGTTGCCGGTCTTGCACTCCCGGAGTGTATTCCTCAGGAACTCCTGCTTGTCGACGCTTACAAGGCTGTCCGTGTACAGACTGTAAATCAACTGTGCGGCCCCCAGGGGAGTAGTACGATTCGCGTATGCCTTGCCATGGTCCCGGGCCATTTCCCGCTCCGTGTACACGATACGGAAAGCGTCGCGCGGAATTATCGTAGCAATAAGGCTGTCCGTCTGCCCTACCCCGGCAATCTCGCTGAACATCAGGTTACTGGCATTATTGTCGCTCTGCATCAGCGTATACCGCAGCAGGTCCTTTACCGGCAGCTCGAATTGCGGTTCATCATGTTCCTTAAGCATAGGGCTCCATGTATCAGGGTCAAGGTCCGCCCTATTTATCCTAATCAGCGAATCAAGCGGAATACCCCGGCGGTCAAGGTCCTCGCACACAGCAATCGCCTGATGCAGCTTAAAGACACTCATCATAGGATACACATTCCGGTTATTCAATGTAAGGGTGTCGCCATTGTCGGTTATCACAGCCACCCCTATCTCAGCCGGACAGCTGTCCGCTATAGAGGCTATGGAAGCCCGCAGACTCCCCAGGGGGTCTGCGCTCAAAGCCATGTCCTGACCTGTCTTGGCAGAGCGGCAGGAAGTAAGCGCCACGCATAGACAGGCCGAATACACAGCCGCTTTTTTCAATAATCCAAATTCCATCGGTGTTTTGTAAATCAAGCGTTCAACTCATATTATGTCCGACTGCAAAGCTCAACCCGGCTTACCGGCCTTTTCAGAATGTCGGTTGCGATTGTCGATTATTACCTCAAAATGCTCCATGCTCCAGCCTATAAGGGCATCGAGGTGCGGCAACAGGCTGAGTCCCAGATCTGTCAGCGAATACTCCACCCTGGGAGGAATCTCTGCATATTGCCTGCGCGACAACAACCCGTCCCTCTCCAGGCCCTTCAGCGTCTCGGCAAGTACCTTGGAGGAAATATCCGGCAAAGCGCGGCCGATATCGTTAAACCGTGTGACCCCGTTCTCGGCAAGCACACATAGCACCAGCATCGCCCATTTGCCGGAGAAATGCGATATGATATTCCGCACCGGGCAAGACGATGTCTCAGTAAATTTTTTCAGGTTTTCCTGCTGTGACAATGCGTTCATTTTCAAAAATCGTTACCTTGAAGTAACTATATTACATTTCCGTAACGTCTTGTTATTCCGGATATTCCGTTTTAACTTTGCACTTACAAAGTTAATCATTTAAATCCATAAACTAAAATGAACGAAGTAAAAATCCTTAACAGCGGCGAAAAATTCGCACATGCCACAGTAGGCGACATCTGTAAATTCGAAGGCAAACAGTTTGTAAAAGAGGCTACCGGCGCCACATCCTGCGAAATTTCCTTCGGCACCATGCCCACAGGCCAGGCCGTTCCTTTCTTCCACAGCCACAAAGCCAACGAAGAAAACTATATTATACTGAGCGGAGCAGGAAAATTCCAGGTGGACGACGAAGTGTTCGACATCTCCGGGGGCTCTGTAATACGAGTTTCCACCGGCTGCGACCGCAATCTGAAATGCACCTCCGCCGAACCGATGACCTACATCTGCATACAAGCCAAAGAAGGCAGCCTCGGCGCCTATACGGCCAACGACGCCGAAATCACCGACCGCTCCTCCAGGCTCTGAGCGACCACACCTGACTTACGGGCTATATTCAGCATATTACGGGGTTGTGCGGACCGCACAACCCCGTTTCCAATTCTGATGTCTGATAATCAATAATAAACTTCTTTTCAACTACATGACTTCACCCATCCATTCTTGAATTACTCGTTACTCTTTAAATGCCTATTTTTTCCTTTTTGAATACTCGGTACTCCTGTCAAACATCGGAGTGCAATTACAAACGATTGAGTGCAATTGATTATATGAGATTTCTTTTGCCGATGCAAAATTGCATATTATTTACGATTCAACAGTTACCATAAATACGGAAACAAATACCATTTTTACCGATTGGCGGAAGAACACTTCGAATGACGGTAAAAAAGGAAATTAAAGCGATATCCACAGTCCCTCGGGGATACCCTGTTTTACGCTTTAAAGCATCTTCCAAATACCTTAAACTCAAAAAAAATCTCCGCATACACTGCATTTATTGAAAAATTATTTAATTTTGGGCAGTCTTTTAAGGAAAAACCTAAAAAGTTATACCATGACCTCTATACAAGTTAAATTCCGTCCTTCCGCACTGTCCGACTATGAGGGCACTGTTTATTACCAGATTATCCATGAACGAAAGGTGCGGCACCTCAACACACCCTACCGAATATTCTCTTCAGAATGGGACACTACCCGTTCAATGTTGTACACCACCCCCGACAGCCAGCGCCGTGAGCTGATTCACTCCATGTGGGAAAACATACAGCGGGACTTAGAACGATTCAGTAAAATAGGGCGCAGGCTGGACGCAGAAAGGCTTTCTTATTCAGTGGACGATATAGTATGCGAATTTCAACTCTTCACAGCCAGGTTCTCCCTCTTCAACTTCATGGAGGAGGTTATTGCCGAACTCCGGCAGAACGACAAGCTCCGTACAGCCGAGACATACCTGGCCGCTCTGAACAGCTTCAAGAAATTCCACAAGGGGGAAGACGTGCTGTTGGACTGCCTCTCTTCCGAAATGATGATGTCCTACGAGGCGTGGCTGCAAGCCCGGGGACTGACTCCCAACTCGATTTCGTTCTATACCCGTATTCTGCGAGCCGTCTACAACCGTGCCGTAGACAAAGGCATCATAGAGAACCGGAATCCGTTCCGCAAGGTGTACACCGGCATAGAGAAGACTATGAAGCGTGCCCTGCCGCTGTCGGCAATCAGAAAAATCAAGGCTCTCGACCTCTCGCAGGAGAGCAACCTGGACTTCGCCCGGGATATGTTCTTGCTCTCATTCTTCTTACGGGGCATGAGCCTGGTAGACATGGCGTTTCTGAAAAAGAGCGACCTGAACAAAGGCATACTCACCTACCGTCGGCGTAAAACCGGACAGAAACTCCATATAAAATGGACCAAAGAAATGCAGAGCATCCTCAACAAATACCCGGCACATGAGAGCCACTACCTGCTGCCCATACTCCGCGACTCCGATGCCAATCCCCGGAACGCTTACCGCAACAAGAGCTACAACATAAACTACAGCCTGAAAAAGATAGCCTCCAAAGTGGGGCTGAAAGGACACCTGACCTTCTATGTGGCGCGCCACAGCTGGGCTTCCGCAGCCAAGACCAAAGGAATACCCGTAAGTGTAATCAGCGAAGGAATGGGACATGGCTCCGAAAACACCACCCGGATTTATCTGGCCAGCCTCGACACCTCTACGATCGACCGCGCCAACGCCCTTATTCTCTCTTCTATTTAGAGACTGTTTCAAAAATTTCGCTATATTTGCAGACCGAAAAAGGCTGTGTCCTTGTTTTAATTTGAAAAATTCAGAACTATGAATACCATGTCAGTTTCACTGCCCGTACTTCTGCTCACCGGCTACCTGGGCAGCGGGAAAACCACATTGCTCAACCGAATCCTGTCCAACCGCAAGGGAATACGGTTTGCCGTTATTGTCAATGATATAGGCGAGGTGAACATCGACGCTTCGCTGATACGTAAAGGAGGAATAGTCGGTCAGAATGGCGCCGACGACCTTGTATCCCTCCAGAACGGCTGCATCTGCTGTACCCTCCGCGCGGACCTGATAGCCCAGATACAGGGACTCATAGATGCCGGAGAGTTCGATTACATCGTAATAGAGGCAAGCGGCATCTGCGAACCGGAGCCTATAGCCCGGACCATCTGCGCCATGAGCCTACAGGCGATGGAGAACAAGGTGACGGGGCCGCGCCTGGACTGTATAGTCACTGTCGTAGACGCCTTGCGGATGCTTACCGATTTCGAGGGGGGAAAGGCTCTTGCCGCCTCCGACATAGACGATGAACAGATAGAGGACCTTGTGGTCCGACAGATAGAGTTCTGCAACCTCGTGCTGCTCAACAAAATTTCCGAGGTCTCTCCCGAACAGGCCGACAAAATACGCGCCGTGGTACGTGCCCTGCAGCCGAAGGCCCGGATTATCGGGTGCGACTATTGCGATGTTCCTCTGGAAAACCTTCTGGATACCGGACTGTTTGATTTCGAAAAGACCGTGACGGCGGCCACCTGGGTACAGGAACTGGAACGTCCGGTGACCGAAGAGCAGGAAGAAGAGGCGCATCACGGACACGGACACCACCACTGCCATGAACACGAACATGAACATTGCCACCACCATCACCACCACGGGCAAGGCGAAGCGGAAGAGTATGGGATAGGAACTTTCGTATATTACCGGCGGCAACCTTTCGACTTCAACAAGTTCGACTATTACTGCGCCTCCCGCTGGCCCAAAAACATAATCCGCACCAAAGGTGTACTGTATTTCAGCCATAACACAGATATGTCACTGCTGTTCGAGCAGGCCGGCGTGCAGAAACATGTATCCGAGGCCGGGCAATGGTACGCCACAGCGCCGGAAGAGGACCGCGAGCGTCTCATGGAGATGGACCCGGATTTTGCCCGCGATTGGGACCCTGTATTCGGAGACCGCATGATAAAACTTGTATTCATAGGTCAGGACATTGACCGCGAAGCCCTGAGCCGCGACCTTGACGCTATGCTCGTCACCGATTATATGCCTGCTGCCGCCTCTTCCCCCACCGCCGGCATATAAATCCGTTCTGAGTCATCTTCCATCATTCCTAAACGCCTAAACGAGGCCGAGCCAAATTCTTCAGCTCGGCCTTTTTGTCATTTTGACAAAAAAATAATTGTATTAAAATTTGTTTATTGTGTGAAAAAACCATAACTTTGCCGTATGCAAACGCAGCGTTTGCACAGACGACTCTTTGCAATGTAGACTTCATTCCCTTAAATCACCCGGTCTACTGACTGATTACAACTGAACCGGATTTACAAAAACTAAAAAAACTATGACACAATCCAACGCAAAACCATTACTGATGTGGTTTGGAGGAGCTGCCGTGACAGGCATCCTAATCGGGACACTCATCCTCGTATTTACCGGGATTGATTTTTCCTCGCGCAGAAGCGGCAGCGACGAAGAACAAACCGAAGAACCGACCGAATCGTTCTCCGACTTCGAGAAGCCGGCCGAGACTGAAGAAAACGAAGAAAGCGAACCGGTGACAGAAGCAACGCCCGAACCCGAAGTGGAAACATCTGTCTCCGAAAACCTTAATTGCTCTGTCTCCTTGTCAGGCAACATAGGCAAATACAGCATCAAATCGTTTGACATCACAATCAACGGAACCTCCATTACCGGCAGCGACGTATGGGGCGACTCCCCTCTTCCCCTCAATGGCACCTACGACCCCGATACCCACACGGTATATATCACAGAGTCCAACGGCGATATGGTGACCGGCGAAATCTCCGGTATTCTTGTAATCAAGGAAGACGGCTCCGCATCCCTTAACGGTACATTCACCAACTACAAAAACAAGACCTTCACTGCAAATCTCTCGGGTTTCGTAAATTAAAAGACCCTTATATTCACTTTACAAACATATATTCACTTTACAAACATTAAAACACATCCTGAATTATGAATGAACAGACCAACAACGACACTCAGAATATCGGTACCGCCGTTCTGACATCCATTCTCGCCATCCTCAGTTTCCTTTTTGTATGGCCCTGGAAAACATGGATTAAATCAGTCAACAAAGTGGCGCAAGCAAAAAGGGAAAATCAGCTTGACCTGTCTCATATAGACTCACTCTGGCCCGTACTCTCCTATCTGAAACGCTTCTTCCTGGAGTTCATGTTCGACGCCACTATCGTTCTCGGATACTTTATCGGCGTGATTGTGGCTTTCGCCGCTCTGATAGTCGGATTCAAAAGTGGTGTCGTTACAGCTTTCGGCGCTTTCTTCGGCACACTCATCGCTTTCTATTATATGCCGATTTACATCGCCATATTCCGTGACCTGGTACAGCTCTTCATCATTGCCCCCATACGCAAGTTCATCAGCTGGCTCAGCAAACCCGCACAGTACATCGACATCAACGCCGGCGTCAAAGCGGACGTCAACTCACAAGACAAGTAAGAAGCTGTTTAAAAATAATCACCGCAACACATATTCCGGGCGAGGTCCGACGGCAGTCATATTCTGCCACGGCCCCGCCCGGAGCCTTTTTCATTCAAGAGGCCGCGTCTGCAGATTTGCCAGCGTTGAAATATTTTCCTATATTTGCATTTCAAAGAAACCGTTTAACACAAATAAATTCATAACTATGGCTTCGGAAGTATTTTTCACTAACCTCAGGGCCAATGCAAACTGCAACCTGCTGGACAAACTGGAGCGTCTTTGCATACGCGCCGGACTGCTTGAACTCCCTCTTAAAGAGCAGTTTGTGGCCATCAAACTCCATTTCGGCGAACCCGGCAACCTGGCTTACATACGCCCCAACTTCGCCAACCGCCTCTGCGAGATGCTCCGCAAACAGGGTGCGCGCCCCTTCCTCACGGACTGCAACACACTCTATTCCGGACGCCGCTCCAATGCCTTCGACCACATAGAGAGCGCCATGGAGAACGGCTTCAACCCAATCGCCGTGCATGCACCGGTAATAATAGCCGACGGTCTGAAAGGAAACGACGACCGTGAGATACCCTTGGACAACGCCGAGTTCTGCAAGGCTCCCAAGATAGGCGCCGCCCTGGCTGACGCCGATGTCATCATCTCTTTCACGCACTTCAAAGGCCATGAACAGGCCGGATTCGGGGGCACCCTGAAGAACATCGGCATGGGTGGCGGTTCCGTGCGCGGAAAACTGGAGATGCACGGCAATTCCAAACCGGTGATAGACCGCGAACACTGTGTGGGCTGCGGTGTCTGCGTACGCCACTGCGCTCACGAGGCCCTCTCCATGGACAAGGACCACAAGGCCGTGATAGACTACGACAAGTGCGTGGGCTGCGGCCAGTGCGTGGCCGTATGCCAGCACGGCGGCGCCGTGATTGCAGGCTGGGACACCTCGAAAAACCTGAACTACAAGATTGCCGAGTACACCGAGGCGATACTCAAGGACAAACCCCATTTCCATATCTCCTTCATTATGAACGTGTCGCCGGAGTGCGACTGCTGGGGACACAACGACGCGGCTGTGGTGGCCGACATCGGAATACTCGCTTCCGCCGACCCCGTGGCCCTGGACCAGGCATGCGTGGACCTCGTCACAAAAGCGCCCGTACTGCCTACGGACAACGAACTGGAGGACGCTCACCGTCACGAGGACCTGTGCGGCCAGGACAAATTCAAACTCCTGCACCCCGACACAGACTGGGAATCCGGACTTATCCACGCCGTAAAATTAGGTTTGGGTACACGGGAATATAATCTTATCACCGTCTGATGAACGATATATCGGCTTTTGAATTACCGGCGGCGCTCGCCGACGTGCATGTAGTCATGATGTGCGGGGTGAGCGGCGCCGGCAAGACTTATATGGCCCGGAAGTTGGAAACGGCGGGCTTTGAACGCCTCTCCGCCGACAGACTGGTATGGGATAAGTACGGGGAGTCCTACTCCTCGCTGCCGGCGGATTCACGCAGCAGAATATACATGACGGCCATGAAGTCTCTGACTGACTCTCTGCCGGAAAAGATAGCTGAAGGCAAGCGGGTGGTGATGGACTCCTCCTTCTGCAAACGGGGGCGACGCGATGCCGTGGCGCGACTGTGTCGCGAAGCCGGTGTAAACTGCCTGATACTATATCTTGACGTGCCGGCGCCCCTGCTGCGCAGGCGTCTGGCCATGCGCGAAGGAGCAGGCCCCGATGACCAACGTATTCCCGAAGAAGACCTTGTACGCTTCCTGCAGAATTTTGAGCCTCCCGCCCCCGACGAGCGCTACATTACCCTCACCCCGGAGACAAACGAATCCGACTGAAATTTCATGAATTTTACGCCACCTGTCAAAAAGATTACCGCAAAATATTCATCGTCTCGTCACAAACAACATATTTTGTCGTCTTATAGATAGGACCCGATACTAAAACTATAAAAAAATATGAATCGTATTATTGCTCTACTATCTCTGATTTGTACTTTGTCGACACTGAATGCGAAGACAATACAAGGCGTAGTCCTTTCCGCCAACGACTCTACGGCAGTCGTCGGAGCGAACTGCCGCCTCCTATCTGACGGCAAACTCGTAACCGGCGCTTCCGCCGGCGCAAATGGCGCTTTCTCACTGGAAACAGAAATTGATTCCTCTTTGGACCTGGAGGTTTCCATGACAGGGTTTTCACCTACGAACATAATAATCGAGCCCGGCTCCAAAAACATGAACATAGGCGTGGTTTATCTGGATGAAGGCGTAATGCTGGACGAAGTGCAAGTCAGCGGCAATACCGTAGTCAACAAAAATGGACGCACCATCGTCTATCCTTCCTCGGCCGATGTCAAAGCATCCGCCACCTCCATAAGTCTGTTCCAGAAACTTCCCTTGCCCGGAGTGATGGCAAACCCGATAACAAGGGCTATAACGGTGGATGGCGGAAACCCGGTCATCCTCATTAACGGCGTTCCATCTTCTATTGACGATGTCAACGCTCTGCAGCCAAAGGATATACAAAGGATAGAGTATTCAAGGTTTACTCCGGCCCGTTATGCCGATTCAGGCCGTACGGGCTTTATCGACATAACTCTGAAAAAGAGAAATGACGGCGGCCAGATTTACGCCTGGGGCAGAAGCGCGGTCAACACAGCCTTCGTCGATGCGAATATCAAGGCATCCTACCATCAGGGCCCGTCGCAATTCTCTCTGATGTATCAGCCCTCTTGGCGAAACTATCAGAAAGTGTACGACAATGCCACACAGAGTTTCATCGGAAATGATTTCCGGGTTGACCTTGAGGAACATGACCGGAACCCTTTCAGCTACCACACCCATACCATGAGACTGAAATATGATTTCAGTCCAAGTGCCAGGACATTGTTTTCAGCCACATTCAGCGCAACGCCCAACATAAGCAAAAACAGGGCCATCGCCCATACCATAGACTCCGAACTCGGAGAATACGACAACTACAACCGCTCCTCGAGCAAGAGTTTCACCCCATCGCTCGACCTGTTTCTGCGCCAGGATTTCAACGAGAATAACTCTCTCGAAGCGCAGGTAGTGGGCACACTGAGCGCCAACGACTACAGACGCGACAACAATTATCTCTTCGCCGACGGCAGCCGGGAAGAATACACCATGGACGTTGACAGCCGTCGCCATTCGCTGATTTCGGAAATAAACTATATACATTACTTCAGTCAGAAGACATCTCTCACCGCCGGAATTCAGAACACCGTATCACACAGCACCAATACCTATCTGTCCTCAGACTACAAGCCTGTACTCACCGAGAACAACAACTATGCCTACGTCCGTCTGGGGCAGCAAGTCGGCAGATTCTACGTCTCTCTCTCCTCAGGCGCCAAAATGTTCTGGATGAAAAATGACCTGAACAAACGCAATTTCATACGGAATATTTCGAGCGCCCAGATTTCATGGAATATAAACGACAGCTGGAACATACAGGGGTCTTTCAGATACAGTCCCAACATCCCTTCACTCAGCTCCCTTACAGACTATCCGCAGCAAACCACTCCCTATCTTGTCTCAAACGGCAACCCCGACCTTAAAGTCGCTGAAAACTTCATGTACAACATAGGAGCGAACTATTCATACAGGAAATTTCAGGCATCATTTCAATCAAGATATGTCTATGTCAAGAACAGCGTAATAGACGATGTCCTATACATGGGCGACGAATTATTCCTGTCACAATCCGTAAATGCAAAGCACAGACGCATATTTCAGAACAATCTGTCCTTGCGTATCAGCGATATTCACGGATTCGGCGCCAACCTGTATCTGTGTCTGACACATTATCAGACCGCCGTAGAAAACTGGAACCATAAACTCACATCTTTTGACGGAAGCCTGACTGTCTGGTGGAACAAAGGCCCCTTCACCATTGCATACTGGCGCAAACTGCCCGGCAAATACCTATACGGATATCATGTGGGGAAAGAAGAGAATGGCGATGCACTGCAGTTCGAATGGCAGGTAAACAAACATTGGCTCATAGGAGCCAGCTGGATGTATATGTTCGACAAGAAAGGCACCCGCTACCCCTCCTGGAGCTACTCCCCCGTCAATCCCTCCGACAACGAGCGCTTCATCAAGAACAACGGCAACATGATAGTCCTCTCGGTAAGCTACTCAGCCGACTTCGGCTCCATCTTCCGAACCGCCCGCCGCAATCTCAACAACCAAGACAACGGCTCCTCCCTCCTCCAACTCTAAAAACCATATCCAAAACGCCGATAAAACCCCGTAGCCCCCGCCACACCCAACCGCTAAAAGGCAATATACGTGTGGCGGGGTTTGTCGCAATGAGTTATTTTCGGTAAATTTGCAGTCAGAAAAAGGCTGTAAATGACTGAAACCATATCGCGCTCAAGAAAAAAAATAATCTCCTTTATATGGCAGCACACGCTGCTGCTCATTTCCCTCTACATAATGACGCTCGGCGTGGTGCTTTGCATCAAATCGGCACTCGGCAGCAGCGTCATCTCCTCATTGCCGCTTGCATTTTCCATCGCCGGGACACAAGGTCTGGCACCGACCCTGAGCGTAGGCGGCTATACCATCGTCATGAATTTCGTCTTCGTAATCGCGCAGATTCTGCTGCTACGGCGTCGTTTCGAACCCGTACAGCTGTTTCAGCTGCTGATTGGATTCGTGTTCGGATGGTTCATAGACCTGAATATGGCAGCCACACAATGGCTGGTATGCGAAGACATAGGCACGGAAGCCTTAGTGCAATTCGCCGGATGCTCGGTTATGGGATTCGGCATAGCGATGGAAGTGAAATGCGGGTCTGTGACGATGCCCGGCGAAGGACTGCCGGTAGCCATAAGCCGCCTCACGGGCGCTCCGTTTGCCAAAATCAAAATAATGGTGGACACAACACTTGTAGCCCTGGCGATAGCGAGCTGCTACCTGTTCTTCGGACACTGGCAGTGGAACATAATCGGTCCCGGCACCCTATTCGCCATGGTCTACGTAGGCATAGCCGTAAAACTGTTCACCGCCCACTCGCGATGGTTCGACCATCTGCTTGACTACCGCCCCGGCTTCCGCCGGTACCTATTCGGCCTGGCGCGCTACCTGTACAAACCCACCCACAAAAACTGACACTCTACCGGGATAAAACCAGGTGACGATTATCGTAACCACTTATATCAGCGAACCTCAATATGTCTAATGAAAACATCATGACCCAGGAAGACTTTTATTTGGCTTACAGAAAGTTGAAAAGTATGGCATACTTTGACAACGGAGGACTTGAACTCAAGTCTGCCATTGCTGAATTCGAATGGAATCTATATCGTAAAGCATCGAAAGACGAGAGCTTCAAGGATATTTTCATTAAATATATAACGCCATTATATCAGGAACTGACAAGGGGGAGAATATCATTAAAAAAGGGAAGAATAAGTGAGTTGATGAGTTCTATAGATTATATATTGACCCCTAAAAAATTCAAAAGCCATCAAAATTCAGAAACGGAGGCCGAAGGCGCACGGCTTATAACCAACGATGACTTCTCGACCGAAAACTTCATTGAGAAGTACAATGTGCTGATACAGGCACCGGTGGAAATATATATTCTCTCGGTGCTTTGGCTCATGAAAGTAGCCGTGAGGTTTGAACACGACATACCGGCTAACAATTACGCCAACCGTTTTTCCTGTATTGAAGACACTGTGTCCGAAGACAGAACCGACGGCATCATCAGTTCCGGACTCATGCTGTTCCGTCCTTATTTCAAGGGCTATCAGGATTGGCGTGACAAAGGTCTGAGTAAAGCAATATCTCTGCTGGATGACAGTCAGGACTGCGCGCTGGTCAGCCTTGACATAAAGAGATATTTCTATTCTGTAAGGATGAACGTCCTTCAGGAGTTAGGCGAATACATTAAAAACGACAGAACGGGGTTCCGGCTGACCCAAATCCTTCAGGAGGTTCACAAGAAATATGCCGAATGTACCGGTACCATCCCTCTGTTGAAGCTAAAACAGGAAAACCTGGAAAAAGAAGAGTTCTCCTTGCCGGTAGGTCTCCCCTCTTCCGGGTGGCTCGCAAATTGGTATCTTGTTGAATTTGACAGCAAGATTCTTGTGAACGCTGAACCGGAGTACTACGGTCGGTATGTGGATGACCTGATTTTTGTGTTCAGATGCAACAGCCTTCAAGGCAATGACGACAAAGAGCGAATTTACAACTTCATAAAGAAGCATTTCATAGACACGGATATACTGGAATATGAAGGAAACAGCTACTGGATTAAGGTCAATGACACCCGACTGGAAATTCAAAACAAGAAAGTCGTTTTGGAGTATTTCCGTCATGACGCATCCCGCGCTGCCATAAACAAGTTCAAGAAGAACGTTGACAGAAATCGCAGCGAGTTCCGCTATCTGCCATTCAATAATCTGGTGGACGTGGAATTTGACGATAAAGCCTTCTCTGTAGAATACTCGGATTCCGTCAACAAGCTCCGCAGCCTGAAAAATATGTCGGAAAACAAATTCGGAGCATCGACCTATTTGGCACACAAGATTTTCCTCGCCTTGTCTTCGACAGAGACTGGCAAGCAGGAAAGAAAAGACAATGCCCTGTCAGCAAAACAGATTCTGTCATTCTTCAGCGGGAAAATAGCCCTTGATATGTATCAGTTATGGGAAAAGGTGGCGACATATTTTCTGTTGACCTCAGATTACCATAACATAAAAAAATTCTACAATCAGGCATACTCGGCGATAGAGAGCATTCAGGTTGATGGAAATGAGCAAGTGGAACCGGAGAAGAAGAAAACAGACACTAAGCAGGTCCTGCAGATTAAACAGACTTTAAATTCCCATCTGAATCTTTCATTTGCAATGGCATTTGCCCTTTGTCCGTCAAAGATTGACAGAAAGACAGATATTCTTGAAGGCGCTTCAGACAGAGAAGAAGGAATACGCAGTCTGGATGTTATCCTAAAAAAAGCCCGACGTATCCGTAAATCATATCTTTTCCGGCAGAACTATATTAGAATACCCGGCATTTGCTACACGTCATACAATGACGGGGAAAGCGACCTGACACAATTCACTTATGAAAAATTGCGGCGGCTGAAAATAAATTCGGCTGCCGGAGAATTATCACCGGTATTTCTACATTTCCACGACCTAAATTTGCTTGAAGTTCTGGCAAATACCGACAATCCGAGAAACTGCCCAAAAGATATATTGAACAAGACTCACCGGTATTTTTATGAATTCAACTACAGATGGCAAGGGCTGAAAGAGCCGGACAAATTCTTTAATGTAATCCCGGATGGCAACAACTATCTGATTGATGTCAGCGATACGGCAGACAGCACAAGTCAACCGCAGCCTACACAACCGAACAAACTTATAGGTATAGTCAACTGGTTTGTGGACCCCAAAGACTGCGAGGCGGCTTTAAGACAAGGCTTTGTCCTTAAGAAGAAGCATCAGGAAAAACTGTTTGAGATACTTAACTATGCCAACAGACACAAGGTGGAATTGATAGCGCTTCCCGAACTCGCCGTCCCCATTCAGCAGCTACCGCTATTGGTGCGTCAATGCTGTAGACAAAATATGGCGGCAGTCAGCGGCCTCAACTATGTCGTATTCGGGAAATCGGCTTACAATTACACAGTTACAATATTGCCTGTCCGCACAAAGTATTATACCACATGCGTCATTATTCCACGTCTGAAAAATTATCCCGCGCCATCCGAGACTCACATTGTAAATGGCTTTTACCTGGCACCCCGCCCCCCGCGAATCCCATATTATAATCTATTTCACTGGAGAAAAGCATATTTTTCAGTCTACAATTGCTTTGAACTGAGCAATATCACAGACCGAGCCTTATTCAAGTCAAAGGTAGACTTCATCATAGCCTCGGAATACAACAGAGACACGAACTATTACTCCAATGTAATTGAGTCATGGGCCCGAGACCTACATTGCTATATAATGCAGATTAACACATCTGATTTCGGAGATTCGCGGGTAGTAAGGCCCACGACAACCGCACAACAGAACATAATGAGTGTTTCCGGAGGAGCCGAACCCTTGCTGCTTATTGACACGCTTGGAATAGATGCGATTCGCGATTTCCAGGAGCACGCATACTGTTGGCAGATTGACCCCGACGGAGGGAAAAGCCATTTCAAGCCGACGCCTCCGATGTTCGAGTACCAGAACACTCAATGTCGCCGCCGGAATCTCCCGCTGACCTCAAAGGAATGGAAACACAAAAACAACTGACACGAGCGTACCTATTTATATATTAAAATCATTCAGATTATTGGGGTACCCATTTGAGGTACCCATTTTTATGGACATAAGAAAACCCGCTGGATTTCAGCGGGTCAACTCTTGAATCGGCGGAGAGGACGAGATTCGAACTCGTGGTAGGATTGCTCCTACGTCAGTTTAGCAAACTGGTGGTTTCAGCCACTCACCCACCTCTCCAAAGGCTTCACCGGATTTCCCGGTTTGCGTGTGCAAAGTTAGAGGTTTTTTTTTAATTGACCAAGTATTTGGCTGTTTTTTGTGTTTATTTTTTTCTTGCATATTGTCTGAGGTCGCTTTTTACGTATGTCGCAGCTGTTGTCGGAGGTGTGCGATTGTGCTGAAATTTTGGGGATTGGAAATTTTTGATTATCTTTGCGGTCTCAAAGATTAGAGTTTTGTTGCTATTCCTTATTGTTTGGTTTGAATAAATTAGCAACCTTTTTATTTATATTCGTATGCAGAACGCCAATCTCCCGTATGACCGTCTATTTGAGTCCAGTTGGGAAGTGTGTAATAAGATAGGTGGTATTTACACCGTTCTCTCAAGCAAGGCCAAGGCTTTGCAGGAAAAGAGTCCGGACCGGGTCGTATTCATAGGTCCCGATGTGTGGACCGTTGAGCATCCGTGCCCTGTGTTCAAAGAGTACAAGACATTGCTTAACCGGGCTTCTTCCCGCCTCAGGTTGCCTTGGGACATCAAGGTACGTGTGGGCCGTTGGCTGGTGCCTGGCAAGCCGATAGCCGTGTTAGTGGATTGCGGCAAGACCTCTGAGCATCTGCCTGAGGTGTATGGACGTATGTGGGAGCTGTACGGAGTAGACAGCCTGCATGCCTATGGCGATTATTCCGAGGGGTGCGCTTTCGGAATCGCATCGGCTATCGTGATAAAGGGGCTCGCTGAACTGCTGGGCGCTGACCCCGAGCGCGTGATAGCGCATTTCGATGAATGGACCACATCCATGGGTCTGCTGTGGCTTGAGGCGGAGGCTCCGCGTATCGCCACAGTGTTCACCACGCATGCCACAAGCATCGGGCGCAGCATCTGCAGTAACGGGAAGCCTCTGTATGACTATTTCTACGGCTATCATGGCGACCAGATGGCCCGGGAACTCAATATGGAGAGCAAACATTCGCTGGAGAAGGCGGCCGCCCACCGCGCCGACTGTTTTACTACCGTAAGCGACGTCACAGCAAGGGAGTGTACCCAGCTTCTGGAGATGACGCCTCAGGTGGTGACACCCAATGGTTTTGAGAATGACTTCGTGCCTAAGGGAGCGAAGTGGACAGCGGCTCGCCGGGAGTCTCGGCGCAAGCTGCTGGCACTGGCGTCCTCTCTGTGCGGGCGCACCGTCGAGTCCGACGCGCTACTGGTGGCCACATCGGGCCGCAACGAGTATCGCAACAAGGGGATAGACCTCTACATCGATGCCATGGAGCTGGTACGCCGTGAGCATCCTGAACGTGAAGCGGTGGCTTTTATCTTTGTGCCTGCATGGAGTGCCGCTCCGGTATCGGGGCTAAAGGACCGCATGCAGGGACGTATCGGGACAGAGCCGGAGCTGAATTTCTCCTCACACAGACTGCACAACGAGGATAGCGACTCTATTTTCTGCCGTCTCATGCAGCTGGGCGGCAACAATAACGCGCGGGAAAATGTTTCCTTTATATATATGCCCTGTTACCTGGACGGCAAAGACGGTATCCTCGACATGACTTACTACGAGATGATGCCGGGTCTGGACCTGACTGTATTCCCGTCCTATTACGAGCCATGGGGATACACTCCTTTGGAGAGCATATCCTTCGGTGTGCCTACGGTGTCTACGGACAAGGCCGGTTTCGGCCAGTGGATTATGGACAATTTCGACGGCACGTTTGCAGACTGCGGAGCCGAGGTGGTGGAGCGCACTGACTCGAATTATGAGGCAGCCAAGTACGAGATAGCCCAAAAGGTGCGTTATGTCGACTGCTGCGACTCCATACAGATGAGCGATATGCGCGAGGCGGCCCGCCGTACGGCCGAGCAGGCATCCTGGCAAATTTTCATCGGCAAGTATCTGGATGCCTACCGGGAGGCCATGAAGCGTCGCGACGCCCGTCTGAAGGGCTGAGCCTTCATACGTCTCTTCTCTTCCTTATTATTCTATTGCATATCAATTTTTGAAAACAATTAATTACTATATAGATGAAACTTAAAGTAAGTGAGACCAACGCGCCTGCATGGCGTGACATGACTGTTCGTGTGGAGCTGCCTAAGGAGCTGAAACCTCTGGAGGAACTCAGCAAAAACCTGTGGTGGGTCTGGAACAGCGATGGCAAGAGTCTGTTCAAAGACCTGGATTCCGATATATGGCGTTCCACGGGGGAGAACCCGGTGATGATGCTGCAGCGCATCAGTTTCGAGCGTATTCAGGAGGTCCTGGCCGACAAAGATTATATGAACCGTGTGCAGCAGGTCTACACACACTTCAAGGAATATATGGCCGAGCCTATGCGCAAAGACATACCCTCGGTGAGCTACTTCTCCATGGAGTACGGATTGTGCAACTGCCTGAAGATTTATTCCGGCGGTCTGGGTGTCTTGGCAGGCGACTATATAAAGCAGGCGTCTGACTCCCGCGTGGAGATGACAGCCGTAGGTTTCCTCTACCGTTTCGGCTACTTCACCCAGACATTAAGCATGGACGGTCAGCAGATAGCCAACTATGAGGCACAGAACTTCGCCCAGTTGCCCATAGAGCAGGTTATGGGGGACGACGGCCAGCCCATGATACTGGAGGTGCCCTACCCCGGCCGCATTGTTTATTGCCACGTCTGGCGCGTGAATGTGGGCCGCATGAAGCTCTATCTGCTTGACACCGACTTCGACATGAACTCTGAGTTTGACCGGCAGATTACCCATCAGCTCTACGGAGGAGACTGGGAAAACCGCATCAAGCAGGAGTATCTGCTCGGCATAGGCGGTATCTATATGCTGAACAAACTGGGCATACATACAGACATATACCACGCCAACGAGGGACACGCCGCCCTCCTGAACCTGCAGCGCCTGGTGGACTATGTCCAGAACGACCATCTGCCGTTCAATGTGGCCTTGGAGGTGGTACGCGCCTCGTCCCTTTATACCGTCCACACTCCGGTGCCCGCCGGACACGACTATTTCGAGGAGAGCCTCTTCGGCAAATACCTGGGCGAGTATCCCGCAAAGTTGGGTATCTCCTGGAGCGACCTCATGAATATGGGCCGCGAGAACCCCGACACCAACGAGCGCTTCTCCATGAGCGTGTTCGCGCTCAACACCTGCCAGGAGGCCAATGGCGTGAGCTGGCTCCACGGCGAAGTGAGCAAACGTATGTTTGCCGGCGTGTGGAAGGGCTACGCATCCGAAGAGAGCCACGTGGGCTATGTCACCAACGGCGTGCATATGCCTACATGGGCGGCTTCCGAATGGAAGGCTTTCTACAGAGACAATCTGGGAGAACAGGTATTCGCCAACCAGAGCGACCCCGAAGCCTGGAAGGGGATTTTCAAGGTCAGCGACGAGGAAATCTGGAATATGCGGATGCAGCTGAAGAACAAGTTCATCAACTTCGTAAAGAAGGACTTCAAGGCCAAATGGCTCGCCAACCAGGGAGACCCGGGCGCGGTGATGAGAATCGTAGACAAGATTAATCCGAATGCCCTCATCATAGGCTTTGCCCGCCGTTTCGCCACATATAAGCGAGCCCACCTGCTCTTCACCGACCTGGACCGTCTGTCCAAAATAGTAAATAACGAGCAGTTCCCCGTGCAGTTCGTGTTCTCAGGCAAGGCGCATCCAGCCGACGGCGCCGGCCAGGGACTTATAAAGCGCATCATAGAGATAAGCCACATGCCTCAGTTCCTGGGCAAGATTATCTTCCTGGAGGACTACAATATGATTGTGGCCAAACGCCTGGTAAGCGGCGTGGACATCTGGCTGAACACCCCCACCCGTCCGCTGGAGGCCTCCGGCACATCCGGCGAGAAGGCCGAGATGAACGGCGTGCTTAACTTCTCTGTACTTGACGGCTGGTGGTATGAGGGCTATCACTTCAACGAGAAGGCCGGCTGGGCCCTCACCGAGAAGCGCACCTTCACCGACCAGGCCCAGCAGGACAAGCTGGATGCCGCCACCATCTATTCCATGCTGGAGAACGAGATAGTCCCTCTTTACTTCGCCAAGAACTCCAAGGGGTACAGCCCCGAGTGGATTCAGTACATCAAGGGGTCCATCGGCGACATAGCTCCGCACTTCACCATGAAACGCCAGCTGGACGACTACATCGAGCGTTTCTACGCTCCCGAGTCCAAACGCGCCCACAAGCTCATAGCATCCAACTTCAAGGAGGCCCGCGAGATTGTAGCCTGGAAAGAGGAAGTAGCCTCCAAGTGGGACCAGATTCAGGTACTTTCCGCCAGCCTCAACGACGGCGACCTCGGTGTGATGCCCCGTTCCGGAAGCGAGCTGACGGCACGTTGCACTCTGGACACCAAGGGGCTTGGCAACAGCATAGGCGTGGACCTGGTAATCTACAAGCAGGAAAACGGAGAGCGCCGCTTCTTCGACTCCAAGCAACTTAAGGTGATTAACCAGGAAGGCTCTGTACTTACATACGAACTCAGATACAAGCTCCAGGAAGCCGGCGAGTTCGCTTTCAGCTTCCGTATGTTCCCCGACAACAAGATGCTGCCTCACCGTCAAGACTTCGCATACACCCGTTGGTTCTAATGTAAAGACAACCATACAGCGAGGGCGCTCCGGATTTATTTCGGAACGCCCTCTCCTTTTGGACACAAAAAAGCCAAAGAGCGAAATCCATACGGAAATGACTCTTCGGCATTATCGTGCGCACGGGGGGACTCGAACCCCCACGTCGTCAGACACCAGATCCTAAGTCTGGCGCGGCTACCATTACGCCACGTGCGCCAATCAGGTCCTGCAAAATTACTGCTTTTTTTTGGTCTGACCAAACGGGCGCGACGTGTGCGTGTGAAAGCTGAAGGGGATTTTTCTCTACTCTGCGGCGTATCGACGCACTGTGGGGCTTTCCACATCCACGTCATATTCGGCGGCTCGGGCCAGTATGGCACGGGCCAGACGGGGTTTCAGGGCTTCGGGACAATAACGGAAATATGCCTCGGCAGCCCTTACGTGCGCAGCGTCGGGCATGGGATATTCCCGTCGTTCAGGCAGGCCGAATATGGAGTCCGGAAGTCCCTTTTTTTCTTCGTATGAGAGTCTGTCGTTCATAGTTCTTAAATTCGATTTGGTTTCTGACTGTTTTAACAAAAGCCGGAGGATTTTTGTTTTCCCTGACTGACAGGTTAAGTGTAAAAAGACTAATAAATCCGCTTAACGCATTTATTATCAGCCGATTCAATACAGACAGAGATAGTACGGGAACAGCATGCGGAATGTCAGAGGAAATGTAAATACGTCAGATATAAGATTTTTTTGTATCTTTGCACATAATTTGCCCTATATGTGGAGATTTAAGCCCATATTGAAACCGACCATCTGGGGTGGCTCAAGGATAGCCGCCTTCAAGGGGGAAGCTGAGTCTTCCGCCGCAGACGCGCATATCGGCGAGACCTACGAGCTGAGCGGCATGCCGGGCCACGAGAGTGTGGTGGCGGCAGGTCCGGACAAGGGTCTGTCGCTGACCGGACTCATAGAACGCTACGGTGTGGCGCTGTTAGGGCGCAAAAACCTGGAACGCACGGGACTGGAGTTTCCGCTGCTTGTCAAGTTCTTGGATGCCAGTTCAGACCTATCGGTGCAGGTACACCCCGACGACAAGGCGGCACCCGCTTTCGGCCTGCCCAACGGCAAGAATGAGCTGTGGTATATGCTTGAGGCCACACCCAAGGCACGCCTGTGCGCCGGCTTCAACACCCCGCTTACACGCGACCAGTTCAAGTCAATCGTCAGCAGCGGCCGCATCACTGATTATCTGCACTTTACGCCTGTGACACGCGGCGAGGTCTATTACATACCGGGAGGCACGGTCCACTCACTTGGCGAAGGATGCCTGGTGCTGGAGATACAGCAGCCGAGCGACACCACCTTCCGCATCTATGACTATAACCGTGTGGACAGCCAGGGGCGTCCGCGCGAGCTGCACACTGCCCAGGCCCTTGAATCGCTGGACCTTAGCCGATGTGGCGAAGGCTCGCAGGTACTCTACCCGGACGAGATGAATATCAACTCCGGCCTTCTCGCCACCAATCGCTTCACCGTCAACCGTATGCACATCTCCTACCGTCTACACCGCGATTACCGGGATGTGGAGTCCTTCAAGGTGTTGGTAGTGGTGTCCGGCCATATTGAGATTTCGGACTCCTGCGGCACCGAGAAGGCCGGTCCCGGCACATTGCTGCTTGTGGGCGCCGACGAGCGGGATGTGACGCTGAAACCGACAGACGGCGAGGCCATAGTCATAGAGACATACATATAGGATTAGGATGTCCAATACACGAACACAAAGTCAATCACCATATTATGAAAGAGTTAGCCACCAAATACGACCCCTCGCAGGTAGAGGGCAAATGGTATGAATACTGGATTAAGCACCGTCTGTTCCACTCGGAGCCGGACGAGCGCGAAGCGTTTACCATAGTGATTCCTCCACCTAATGTGACCGGAGTGCTTCACATGGGCCACATGCTTAACAATACCATTCAGGACATACTGGTGCGCCGCGCCCGCATGGAGGGCAAGAACGCCGTCTGGGTGCCGGGCACTGACCATGCCTCCATATCCACAGAGACCAAGGTGGTGGCCAAACTCGCCGCCGAGGGAATACAGAAGCGCGACATAGGACGCGAGAAGTTCCTGGAGCATGCCTGGGAATGGACCGACAAGTACGGCGGCATAATACTGAAGCAGCTGCGTCGTCTGGGTGCTTCCTGCGACTGGGAGCGCACCGCCTTCACTATGGACGAGACTCGCAGCCGCAGCGTGACCAAGGTATTCTGCGACCTCTATGACAAGGGGCTCATATATCGTGGTCTGCGAATGGTGAACTGGGACCCTCAGAACCGCACGGCCCTGAGCAATGACGAGGTTTATTTCAAAGAGGAGAACAGCAAATTATATTACCTGCGCTACTACGTGCAGGAACAGGACCTCGGCGCGGTGCCCGAGGGAAGCGTGGTACATACTGACGCGCAGGGACGCCATTACGCAGTAGTGGCCACCACACGTCCGGAGACGATAATGGGCGACACGGCCATGTGCATAAACCCCAAGGACCCGAAAAACGCCTGGCTCAAAGGGAAGCACGTGACAGTGCCTCTGGTAGGCCGCACCGTGCCCGTGATAGAGGACCGGTATGTGGAGATTGACTTCGGTACAGGTTGCCTGAAGGTGACTCCGGCCCACGACACAAACGACTATATGCTGGGCAAGAAACATGACCTGGAGACAATAGACATCTTCAACGACGACGGCACGGTGGCCGAGGCAGCCGGCATGTATGTGGGCATGGACCGTTTCGCAGTCCGAGAACAGATAGCCAAGGACCTTGCCGAAGCCTCGCTGATGGAGAAAGTGGAGGACTATGTAAACAATGTGGGCTGCTCCGAGCGCACACACGTGCCCATAGAGCCACGCCTCTCCATGCAGTGGTTCATAAAGATGAAGCATTTCGCCGACATCGCCCTTCCGCCGGTGACGGATGAACATATAAAGTTTGTGCCCGAGAAGTACCGCGCCACTTACTGCAACTGGCTTGAGAACATCCAGGACTGGTGCATCAGCCGCCAGCTGTGGTGGGGCCACCGCATCCCGGCCTATTTCATAGGCGAGGGAGAAGACGCGCCGGTGGTAGTTGCCGAAACGGCGGAGGAGGCTCTGGAGAAAGCCCGCAAGCTCACAGGCAATATGTCTCTGTCAGCGGCAGACTTGCGTCAGGACGAGGATGCCCTGGACACCTGGTTCTCCTCCTGGCTATGGCCCATAACCCTGTTCAACGGAATCCTGGAGCCGGACAACGCCGAGATGAAGTACTACTACCCCACCGCCACGTTGGTCACCGCCCCGGACATCATCTTCTTCTGGGTGGCCCGAATGATTATGGCCGGTTACGAGTACGCCGGAGACAAGCCCTTCGGCAACGTCTACTTCACAGGTATAGTCCGCGACAAGTTAGGCCGTAAGATGAGCAAGATGCTGGGCAACAGTCCCGACCCCATAGAACTGATGGAGAAGTACGGCGCCGACGGCGTGCGTATGGGCCTGATGCTGGCAGCACCCGCCGGTAACGATATCCTCTACGACGACTCGCTGTGCGAACAGGGCCGTAACTTCAACAATAAGATATGGAACGCTTTCCGCCTGGTAAAGGGCTGGCAGGTGAGCGACGAAGGGGAACAGCCTGACTATGCCGCACAGGCATGCCGATGGTTCGAGGCTGTGCTGGACCGCACCCTTGAGACAGTGGCCGACCAAATGGAGAAGTTCCGCATCTCCGAAGCCCTCATGGCCATTTACCGCCTCTTCTGGGACGAGTTCTCCGCCTGGTACCTGGAGATGGTGAAGCCCGCCTACGGCACTCCCATAGATGCGCTGACCTACGAAAAGACTCTCGGATATTTCGACACCCTGCTGCGCCTTCTCCATCCCTTCATGCCCTTTATCACCGAAGAGCTGTGGCAGCATCTGCAGCCTCGCGAAGAGGGCGAGAGCATCATGTATGCCCGCCTGCCCGTAGCCAAGGGATATGACCGCCGGCTGATTGCCGACATGGACACACTGAAGGAGATAATCGCCGGCGTACGTACCATTCGCAAGAGCAAACAGATTCCGGGCCGTGAGCCTCTGGAACTTCTCATACATGGCGCCTGGCCCGAAGACCTGGACGACACGCTCATGAAGATTGCCGGCCTGTCCGGCATCCGCACCGTCGAGGAGAAAGACCCCTCCGCCGCCTCGTTTATTGTCGGCGCTACCGAATATTCCGTACCTCTCAAGGGCGCTGTGGACGTAGAGGAGGAGCTGAAGAAACTCAACGCCGAGCTGAAACGCTACGAAGGCTTCTTAGTCGGCGTGGAGAAGAAGCTGAGCAATGAGCGCTTCGTGGCCAACGCGCCCGAGGCTGTGGTGGCCCTGGAGAAGAAGAAACAGACAGATGCCACAGAGAAGATTGCAGCCATAAAGGCTTCGATTGAGGCTCTCCAAAAATAAATACGCCTTAGAGACAGTTCCCGACACTGACAACGGGACTGTTTCGTATAATCTAATGACGAAAAACAATGAAGAAAAGTAAATTGATGTTTTTTCTGACCGCCGCCGGGCTGTCCCTGTCGCTCAATGCGGGGACACTCCCTACCGTGTGGCGCGTCAACCCCATAACCGGAGTCTCCACCCCTCTGATGGTGGACTCCACCACAGTGGCCGGCACCCGCTACGATGCCGCCCGTCTGCTTGACACCCCGGCTCCGCTGCATGCCTCCAAGCAAGCGGTAATCTCCAAATCCGACACAGTCCTCGCACTGGACAAAGGCACCGGCATGGCCTCGCTGCAGACAGCTGTGACACGCCTACGCCCGGACGCTTACGCCAAAGGTACGCTTAAGGTAAGCTCTCCGGCCCGTTTCGCCCTCTATGTGGACGGCGAGAAGAAAGGCACAAGCGAGAAGGCAGACGGCGATGTCACCGCCTCACTGCAGATGGAGCCCTATTCAGACCATGAGGTGTGCGTGCGCGTCCTCTCTATGGGCGAGGATGCCGCCGCTCCAACCCTAAAACTGGAATGGACTCCCGACAAGGGTTTCGAGGATGTCAACCTTACGGCCAGCGCCACCTCCAAACGTCACTTCAATCTGGATGACACCGCTTTCGGCGAAAGAATAACCCGCGAGTCCGTAAGCCCGGACGGCAACTGGTTGGTAGTCAATTATGCCAACCAGTATGACGCGGACAAGACCCTGCGCCACACCACCCTCTGCGACCTGCGTACAGGCCGCAAAACAGAGCTTCCCTCCACCCCTGTTTTTACATGGATGCCTGCCGGAGCAATCCTGTACGGCGCCGCCAAGAGTACCGGGGGCTATGACATAGTGACCCTTGACCCCGCAACAATGGAGCAGAAGACAGTGGCTCGCGACGTGCCCGAAAGCACAGTTTATTTCAACGCACGCGGCGACAAGTTCTTCTATATGGTCACCGACGGACATAAGGAGCAGAAAGGCCCCTTGCGCCGCCAGCTCTCTCCCGGCAGCCGCGCAACCGGCGAGACCGACGGCTCCCGCATCTTTGAGTGTGACACCCGCACGGGAGACATACGTCCTCTCACCTGGGGAGGTACCGCCCGCCTTATGGACATACATCCCACCCAGGACAAAATCCTGATAGCCATACAGCGCGAGACACCCACCCACCGACCTTTCTTCTCCTCCGAGATTCTGGAAATGGATACCCGCACTCTCGCCGTAGACACAATTATTCCGGAGACAGGTTTCATCAACTCGGTAAGCTATAGTCCGGATGCGAAGAAACTCCTGGCGCTCGGTTCCGCAGCCCTGTTCGACGGCATAGGCGCCAGAATCAAGCCCGGCCAGATTGTCAACGACTTTGATGTGCAGGCCTTCGAGATGAACCTTGCCGACCGCAAGGTGCGTCCCCTGACGAAGGACTTCGACCCCTCCGTTCAGCAGGCCGAATGGGCCAAGGACGGCAAAATCTACATCCTCGGCGAGAACGGCTTCGAGAACAATATGTTCGTGCTTGACCCCACGAACCTTCAGTTCAAGGAGATTCCCCTCTCCATAGACGCGCTGCGTGGCTTCAGCATGAGCCGCGACGGCAGCAAGATAGCTTACTGGGGTCAGGGCGCGGACTATGCCGGCAGCGGTTACATCTACGACACCCGCAAGAAAAAAGACACCCTGGTGGATGACCCATTGGCAGACCGACTGGCCGAGATAGACATGAGCGAGTACGAACCTTACAACTGGACCGACCCCACCGACGGAACTGTCGTCGAAGGATACATCACCTATCCCCCGGAGTTCGACCCGAATAAGAAATACCCCCTGATTGTGTACTACTACGGAGGCACCTCCCCCACACAAAAAGGCATCAGCAACCCCTACACCCCGCAACTGTTCGCATCGCGCGGCTATGTGGTGTACACCCTCAACCCCTCCGGCACTACCGGCTACGGCCAGGAGTACTCCGCACGCCACGTCAACGCCTGGGGCAAGCGCACGGCCAATGACATAATAGAGGCCACCAAGAGCCTGGTTGACTCCCGCTCATTCATCGACAAGGACAAGATAGGCTGTCTGGGCGCCAGCTACGGAGGCTTCATGACCCAGTACCTGCAGACCCTCACACCGATATTCGCCGCCGCCGTGAGCCACGCGGGCATCTCGGATGTCACCTCTTACTGGGGCGAAGGCTGGTGGGGTCACAGCTACAACGGTGTGGCTGCCGCAGATTCATTCCCCTGGAACAATCCCGACCTCTTCACCAAGCAAGGGTCTCTATTCAACGCCGACAAAATCAACACTCCTCTGCTCCTGATGCACGGCACCAAGGACACCAACGTGCCCCCCGGCGAGAGCCAGCAGATTTTCAAGGCCCTGCGCATCCTGAACCGTCCCGTAGAGTTCATTGAGGTAGACGGCGAGAACCACTTCATATCCGACTACGCCAAACGGCGCCTCTGGCACTCCTCGATTATGGCATGGTTCGACCTATGGCTCAAGGACAATCCGCAGTGGTGGAGCGCATTGTGGCCCGATTCTCCTTACGCTAAATAACAATAAATATTGATAGCAGACAATAAAATCAGATTATGAAAGCATTTGTATTTCCCGGTCAGGGAGCCCAGTTCGTAGGAATGGGCAAGGACCTGTATGACAACAACGAGACCGCCCGCGCCATGTTTGAGAAGGCAAACGAGGTACTCGGCTTCCGCATCACGGACCTTATGTTCAATGGCACGGAAGAGGACCTGCGTCAGACAAAAGTGACACAGCCCGCCATCTTCCTTCACTCCGTAATCCTGGCCAAGACCATGGGCGAGGAGTTCAAGCCCGATATGGTGGCCGGCCACAGTCTCGGAGAGTTCTCCGCACTGGTAGCTGCCGGCGCTCTCTCCTTCGAAGAGGGCCTGAAACTGGTCAGCGCCCGCGCACAGGCCATGCAGCACGCCTGCGAGCTACGCCCCTCCACTATGGCTGCCGTTCTCGCCCTCCCCGATGAGAAAGTGGAGGCGCTCTGCGCCGAGATTGACGATATAGTGGCTCCCGCCAATTACAACTGCCCCGGACAGGTAGTTATTTCCGGCACCATAGAGGGTGTGGACGCCGCTTGCGCAAAGATGCTTGAAGCCGGTGCCAAACGTGCCCTGAAACTGAAAGTGGGCGGAGCCTTCCACAGCCCCCTGATGCAACCTGCCGCCGACAAGCTCTCCGCCGCCATCGAGGCCGCCGAGTTCCATACTCCCGTATGCCCCGTATACCAGAATGTGGACGGCAAGCCTCACACAGACCCCAAGGAAATCAAAGCCAACCTGCTGGCTCAGCTCACAGCCCCGGTACGCTGGACTTACGACGTGCAGGCCATGATTGCCGACGGCGCCGACTCTTTCACGGAACTGGGTCCCGGCAATGTGCTTCAGGGGCTGGTCAAGAAGATTGACCGCAGCGTGGCCACAGAAGGCCGTCAATAATTCCGGACTGCCATGAAACAGTATAGAGTAGCGATTGTGGGTGCCAGCGGCGCCGTAGGCCAGGAGTTTCTGCGCGTCCTGGACGAGCAGAACTTCCCCATCGGGGAACTGCTGCTCTTCGGCTCAAGCCGCAGCGCCGGCCGTAAATACACCTTCCGAGGCAAGAAGATAGAGGTGAAGGAGCTGAAGCACAATGATGACTTCAAGGGCGTGGACATCGCTTTCACGTCCGCCGGCGCCGGCACCTCCAAAGAGTTTGCCGAGACCATCACGAAGCATGGCACGGTGATGATAGACAACTCCTCCGCCTTCCGCATGGAGCCGGATGTGCCCCTTGTGGTACCCGAAGTGAACGCGCAGGATGCCCTTGAGCGTCCCCGTGGCATAATCGGCAACCCCAACTGCACCACCATCCAGATGCTCGTGGCCCTGAAGCCGGTGAACGACCTCAGCCCGGTGAAACGTGTTCACGTGGCCACCTACCAGGCAGCCAGCGGCGCCGGAGCGGCGGCAATGGCCGAGTTGGAGACTCAGACGGCACAGGTACTCGCCGGCGAGAAGCCCATTGTCGAGAAGTTCTCGGCTCAGTTGGCCTTCAACCTCATTCCTCAGATAGATGTCTTTATGGACAACGACTACACCAAGGAGGAGATGAAGATGCTGAACGAGACCCGCAAGATACTGCACTCCCCCGCCATAGGCGTGTCCGCCACCTGTGTGCGTGTGCCCGTCATGCGGTCCCACAGCGAGGCCATCTGGGTGGAATGTGAACGCCCCCTCACCGCAGCCGAGGTGCGCCAAGCCATGGAAAAGGCCCAAGGATTGGTAGTGGTCGACAACCCAGCAGCCAAGGAATACCCCATGCCCTACAACCTGGCCGGCAAAGACCCGGTCTATGTAGGACGCATACGCGAAGACCTGGCAGTACCGGGGGCCGTGACATTCTGGACCGTAGGCGACCAAATCAAGAAGGGAGCAGCCCTGAATGCCGTCCAGATCGCTCAATGGCTGATAGCCAACGACTCCTCCCTCGCATAGACGACCCATACATAAACCTCAGGGAGCCATTCCGGTCAATTCCGGAATGGCTCCCTGAGCTATTTCAACGGGAATATGGGGTGGTTCAAAGCATTGAAGCGCTACGTTTTACGAAGGCAGCCAATGCTTCTCCGCTGAGCAGACCCGCAGCCAGCAGAGCCAGGTCGGCCACCTGGCGCAACTTGGGCTGAGTGGCGGCATAATCGCGCTCCATCTTCTCCTCCTCGGCTCGCAGTTCGCCCACTTTCTTCTCGGATTCGGCAATCTTGCTGTTCAGCGCCTCGACGGCTTCCTTGTCGTCCTTCTTGCCGTCAAGCTCCTTTCGGGCTTCGGTGATGCTGTTGTTGTAAGCCTCGATCTCGTTACGCAACGGCTGAACCTTGCTCTCAAGAGCGCCGGTGGCATCATCCACAATCTTCTTGACCGCCGGATGCTCGGTATTCACCACCAGAACGTAAGAGTCGGGCATCTCGCTGTAGAATGACATACCGGGGTTCCCGACAGCCATATCCTTCATGCGGCGCATGAACTCGTTCTGAGTGACCATAGCTGGCGCCTCCTCCGGACTGAGAGCCTCAAAACGGACTATGAACTCGGCCTTCTCCACAGCGGGAATACCTGTCTTGAATACCGTGCTCATCACATCTGTCTGCAGCGGAGTGAGATTTGCAGTCTTACTGTCGGACTTGACAATCAGACGGTCCACGATGTCGGAGTCGACGCGCACGAAGCGTGTCTTGTCCTCCTTGCCCTCCAGCATGGATATGAAATGGGGGTCAAGCTGTCCGTCCATCATCAATACATTGTAACCTTTGTCCCGCGCAGCCTGAATGTAGCTGTACTGAGACTCCTTGTCGGTAGCGTAGAGCCATATCAGATTATTGTCCTTGTCGGTCTGTTCGGCCTGAGTCAGCTCTTTGTACTGTTCCAGGTTAAAATAAGCGTCCTCTGTATCCTTCAACAACACGAACTTCATAGCCGAATCACAGAATTTCTGGTCTGTGAGCATACCGTACTCTATGAAAATCTTGATGTCATCCCATTTGGACTCGTAAGCCTTAAGGTCATCCTTATACATTGATGCGAGTTTCTCGGCCACCTTCTTGGAGATATAAGAAGAAATCTTCTTCACTGCGGAATCAGCCTGCAAGTAACTGCGGCTCACATTCAGCGGGATGTCCGGCGAATCAATTACACCCTGCATGAGGGTCATGAACTCAGGCACCACGCCCTCCACCTGGTCGGTGACATACACCTGATTGCAATAGAGCTGAATTCGATTCTTCTGAATATCGAAATTGTTGCGTATTTTCGGGAAATAGAGTACTCCGGTGAGGTTGAACGGGTAATCCACATTCAGGTGAATCCAGAACATGGGCTCCTCGGCGCCGGGCATCAGCTCACGGTAAAAACGCAGATAGTCTTCATCCTTGAGGTCTGCGGGTTTCTTGGTCCACAGCGGCTCTGTGGCATTAATCACTTTGTCGCGGTCGGTGTCCACCGACTTGCCGTCCTTCCACTCCTGCTCCTTGCCGCTTATCACGGGCACAGGAAGGAAACGGCAATACTTCTTGAGCAGAGTGTCGATGCGGGCCTGTTCCAGGAACTCCTTGCTCTCATCGTCGATATAGAGAACTATGTCGGTGCCGCGCTCCGTCTTCTCCACACCCTCCTCGGTCATAGTGAACTCGGGAGAGCCATCACAGCTCCAAAGTACCGGTCTGGCGCCCTCTTTATAGCTCAGAGAACGTATTTCCACCTTCTTGCTGACCATGAATGCGGAATAGAAGCCAAGACCGAAATGGCCTATGATGTCGCTGTCCTTGTACTTGGCCAGGAATTCCTCCGCACCAGAAAAGGCTATCTGGTTGATGTATTTCTCAATATCTTCAGCATCCATGCCGATGCCATGGTCGGAGACTGTCAGAGTACCTGCCTCTTTGTCTGCCTTGACATACACACGCATATCGCCCAACTCCCCTTTGAAATCACCGAAAGAGGAAAGGGTGCGCAGCTTACGTGTAGCGTCTACGGCGTTACTCACCAGCTCGCGCAGGAATATCTCATGGTCTGAATACAGGAATTTTTTGATGACGGGGAAAATATTCTCAGTTGTAACCCCGATTTTTCCGGTTGTCATATAATTATTTTAAAATGTTTTGATTCAATATGTCTGACTGAAGTGGCCAATACAAAAACCGTGCCACAACTACACAACATCCACCCGTCCCGCAATGTTTACCCACATTCCGCGACGTCATAAAAAAATATCTTTATGGTCATAAAGGCCAATGACTTAAAAAACTCTCTGAGTGTCACCCAATTTGCCCGAATGAGAAAAAGTTCGTAAATTTGCATTTATTTGGGGTGGTGTGTCCCTCCCCGTTTCCTTGACTCTGTTATGAAGAATATACGCAACTTCTGCATTATAGCACATATCGACCACGGCAAGAGTACCCTTGCCGACCGTCTTCTGGAATTTACTCACACCGTTGCCCCCAAGGATATGGAGGCGCAGGTGCTGGACGACATGGACCTGGAGCGCGAGCGCGGCATAACTATAAAAAGCCACGCCATTCAGATGGATTTCGAGCTGGACGGCGAAAAGTATGTGCTCAATCTTATTGACACTCCGGGACATGTGGACTTCTCCTACGAGGTGTCCCGCTCCATAGCCGCCTGCGAGGGAGCCTTGCTGATTGTGGACGCCAGCCAGGGCATACAGGCACAGACCATCTCCAACCTGTATATGGCCATAGAGAACGACCTGGAGATTATTCCCATACTCAACAAATGTGACCTGGACAGCGCAAAGCCCGACGAGGTGGAGGACCAGGTAGTCGACCTGTTGGGTTGCGACCCTTCTGAAGTCATTCGTGCCTCGGGCAAGACCGGCATGGGAGTCCAGGATATACTCCGCGCCATCGTGGAACGTATTCCCGCTCCCAAAGGGGACCCGAAAGCTCCGTTGCAGGCACTTATCTTCGACTCCGTATTCAACCCCTTCCGAGGCATCATAGCCTACTTCAAGATTGTCAACGGCACCATCCGAAAGGATGACTTTGTGAAATTCGTCTCCACCGGCAAGGAGTACCATGCGGACGAGATTGGCGTGCTCAAGCTGCAGATGTCCCCCCGCAAAGAACTCTCGGCCGGCAATGTGGGCTACATCATCTCCGGCATCAAGACGAGCCGCGAGGTGCGTGTGGGAGACACCATCACCCATGTGGAGCAGCCCTGCGACAAGGCAATCGAGGGGTTCGAGGAGGTGAAACCTATGGTCTTCGCCGGTGTCTACCCCATAGAGACGGAGGACTTCGAGAACCTGCGTGCCTCGCTCGAGAAGCTGCAGCTCAACGATGCCTCGCTCACCTTCCAGCCGGAATCTTCGGCCGCACTCGGATTCGGTTTCCGCTGCGGATTCCTCGGCCTGCTGCACATGGAAATAGTGCAGGAGCGTCTGGGACGCGAGTTCGACATGGACGTAATCACTACGGTGCCCAACGTCTCATACCGCGTATATGACAAGAAAGGGAACATGACCGAGGTACACAATCCCTCCGGACTGCCCGAGCCTACCCTCATAGACCACATCGAGGAGCCCTACATACGCGCTTCGGTAATCACAGCCGCCGAGTTCATAGGTCCTATAATGACCCTTTGTCTGGCCAAGCGCGGCGAGCTGGTGAAACAGGAATACATATCCGGCAACCGCATGGAGATGGTGTTTGACATGCCGTTGGGAGAAATCGTGATTGATTTCTACGACAAGCTGAAGAGCATCTCCAAAGGCTACGCTTCCTTTGACTATCACCTGCACGACTTCCGCGAGAGCAAGCTGGTGAAGTTAGACATACTCCTTAACGGGGAGAGCGTGGATGCCCTCTCGACCCTGACCCACGCGGACAACGCCGTGAAGTTCGGCCGACGTATGTGCGAGAAACTTAAAGAACTTATTCCGCGCCAACAGTTCGACATAGCCATCCAGGCGGCCATAGGCGCCAAAATCATTGCCCGCGAGACGATAAAGGCCGTGCGCAAGGATGTCACCGCCAAGTGCTACGGAGGTGACATAAGCCGTAAACGCAAGCTCCTGGAAAAACAGAAAGCCGGTAAAAAGCGCATGAAGCAGATAGGCAGCGTCGAGGTGCCCCAGAAGGCTTTCCTCGCAGTCCTGAAACTTGATTAAACGCCCTCGCAAATCACCTGAATATCCCGCAAAATGAAGAAGTCAAAGCGTTCCGCCAAATTCGCGGCAATCACATTCCTGACACTGATTGCTTTATCCCCCACGAGTAAAGCAGATAATTTGGCGGTCTCCGACAAGGAGGCAGCTTCGGTCACTTACGAAGAAATCCCCTCTATGTCGGTGGAAGAAATATGCGAGATTATCGATGCGGCTACCGAAGAGGTGAAGAAGGCATCTTCCGACGCAGAGATTAAAAGAATCTGCGAAGTGCTTGACACAGTGGAAGAGACATACGGGAATGACGACGTTGAGCTCTTTGACATCGATAAAAAGATGTTGCAAAACACTTTTGCCAATTTTATAATTGCAGGCGCCACCCGACAAGTAGAGCTTCTAATAGGGGGAAATTGCGACGACACGATGCTTGACACAATTTCCGTAGAATCCAATAAGCTGGTATTGCGCGTATTGTCCAACAGCGACACGCTAAAAGAACTGTTCAGCAATATGAAAAACATGCCAAGGACTGATTTTTAGCAATTTCACCCCCAAAGAAACCCAATAGCAGATGGACAAGCCACACACACGATATCCTATAGGAATAGAAGATTTCGGAGAAATCAAAACGGGAGGAACCCCGGACAATCACCGACTGGCTGATAGAACGGCAGTCCATCCTCTCCCCTGATTAATCAACACCATCAATCACCCCACAAAAAACAAGAACAAATGAAATCAACTTACCTGAACCGACTCTTCGCGATTATCTCGGTAAGCCTGGTTTTCGCAGGCTGTACCTCTTCCCAAAAATCCGGAAACGGCAATATTGACGAAGATACCGCTTACATATCCGCTGAAGCGGATGAAACGGACCTTGATTCCAACGAAGTTTCAAGCCAAGTCAAGGACTTCTGCGACATCGCTGACAGATGCGCGGAAAAGATAGCCAATGCGACATCAAGTGAAATGATTGACAAAATCGCAGAGGAATGTGATGATTTGACATCTGTATCCGACAATAACCAAACGGAACTCACCAATGGAGACAGAGAATTGTTAAAAAAGAGTATCTCCAATTTTTTTATCGTGACAACTTGCAAAATATATGATTTAGACGGCAAGAAATATGACAGACAGCAAATAGTCGAAGATGTCAATTCCGAAACAGATAGGGTTTTATTCAAAAGCCACTACCTCTCGGATGTACGAGAAAACATCGGAGATATGTTCAAATAACATTTGAACCGGAAACTATTTAGAGAAGATTTTGAAATAAGTTATGCACGACTGTAAGATTGGTATTATCGGCGCCGGTGCCATGGGCGGCGCTGTGGCACGCGGACTGGCGGAAGCAGGCGCAAAGCCTGAATATATAACGGTTTCCAACCCCTTGGACAGCAAATTGGCATCTCTGCGCGAACTCGGCATCGTCACGACACCGGACAACCGCAAGGCGGCCGAGGATGCCGACCTCCTTGTCATAGCCGTAAAGCCATGGATATTACCCGACGTGATAGAGGAACTGAAAGGACTCATTGACCCCCGCAGAACCCAGGTGGCGGTAATCGTTGCAGGTGTCTCCGGCAACGAACTGCTGGAAATGTTCGGTTGGAGCAAAGGAGGGTGCAACCTCTCGCTTGTCATGCCCAACACAGCCATGGCCTTGCGCAAATCCATGACCTTTATAGTCAACATCAGCGGAACCGCCACCCTTGCCGCGAAAGCCTTCAGCCGTTTGGGCCATGTAAAGGAAATAGAAGAACGACTGCTGCCCGGAGCCGCCGCCCTCGCCTCGTGCGGCATAGCTTACGCGCTCCGATATGTCCGTGCCGCTGTGGAAGGGGGCGTGGAACTCGGCTTTCGTGCGTCCGAAGCGCAGTCCATAGTCGCGGCCACGTTAGAGGGCACCGCGGCACTGCTCGGTCAGCCAGGGGCCCATGCCGAAGCCGAGATAGACAAAGTGACCACAGCCGGAGGGCTGACCATCAGAGGACTCAATGCCATGGAGGCACACGGCTTCACTCCCGCTGTAATAGCAGGTCTGAAAGCCGGCCGCTGACCCACGGTTCCTACAAGTTATTCACCCCTATACCCAAATCCGCTCACATCCACATAAAAGTGGATGGAAAATGTGCGGCGAGGTTTGTGTAGGTGCGATTTTTTTTGTAATTTTGCATTATCTCGGCCTCGGAATATACTCTCACTTGTCAGCCGCCTTTACCAATGGCGGCGCTTTCCTCGCAATTTACCGCACAAGTTGTTAATAATCAGCACCCTTAATAATCAGCACTATCGATGATTAAGAAATGGAATTATCTCCCCCTGACCCTGCAGCAACAAAAGCTGGCAGCGCCCCTGGCCGAACATCTCGGGGGTGACGAGGCTGTCGCGGAGCTGCTGCTCAGGCGCGGTGTTGATTCGCCCGAAGCCGCCGACCGCTTTTTCGCCCCATCTATAGCCGACCTGCACGACCCTTTCCTCATGCCGGACATGGACAAGGCCGTGAACCGCCTTAACAAAGCAATGGGCGCCAAGGAGCGGATTATTGTCTACGGCGACTATGACGTAGACGGCACCACAGCCGTAGCCCTGGTATACAAATACCTACAGAATTACTATTCCAACATCGAATATTACATCCCCACCCGCTACGAAGAAGGGTATGGAATATCCCGTAAGAGCATAGAGTATGCCGCCGACAGCGGAGTCAAACTCATAATAGTGCTGGACTGCGGCATAAAAGCCATAGAAGAGATTGAATACGCCAAATCCAAAGGGATAGATTTCATAATCTGCGACCACCACATGCCGGACGAGCAACTCCCCCCGGCTGTGGCGATTCTGAATCCTAAAATGCCCGACAGCACCTACCCCTGTCCGCATCTCAGCGGCTGCGGCGTAGGATTCAAATTCATGCAGGGTTTTGCCATGAGCAACGGCCTGAGCAACCACAACGAGCTGGAAAGCCTCCTGGACCTGGTGGCCGTAAGCATAGCCGCCGACCTGGTGCCGATTGTAGACGAGAACCGCGTCATGGCTTACCACGGCCTGAGGCGGCTGAATTCCAACCCCAACCTGGGGTTGCGCAGCATAATCCGCATCTGTAAGCTCACGAACAAGGATATCACCATATCCGACGTAATATTCAAGATAGGCCCGCGCATCAATGCCTCCGGGCGTATGCAGAGCGGCATCGAGGCCGTAGACCTGTTGGTGAGCCGCGACCTGCACGACGCTTATGAAAAAGGAGCCGCCATAGACCAGTACAACAAGGACCGCAAAGAACTGGACAAGCGCATAACCGAAGAGGCCAATATGCTTATAGGCCGCGACGTGAAGGTGCAGCGCGAGCGCCGCTCGATAGTGATTTGCAACAAAGACTGGCACAAGGGTATAATCGGCATCGTGGCCTCCCGTCTCACCGAATTGTACTACAAGCCCAGCGTAGTACTCACCCTGTCCGACGGAGTGGCCACAGGCTCGGCCCGCTCGGTACAGGGATTCGACATTTACGCCGCAGTAGAGTCTGCCCGACACCTGCTGGAGAACTTCGGCGGACACACCTACGCCGTAGGACTTACCCTTAAAGAGGAAAATGTACCGGAATTCTCGCGTTTGTTTGAGGAATATGTGGCCGAGCATATCCTGCCCACCCAGCTGGAGCCTCAGCTTGACATAGACGCGGAAATCACTTTCTCCCAGATTAATTCCGAACTGCTGACATATCTGCGTAAGTTCAATCCCTTCGGACCGGGCAACCAAAAGCCGGTGTTCATAACCAAAAACGTATTTGATTTCGGCACCTCCAAGCTCGTGGGCAAAAATATGGAGCATATCAAACTGGAACTGGAGGACAACTCCACCAGCCGCGTAATGAACGCCATCGCCTTCAATATGGCTCCGTACTTCGAGCATATCCATGCCCACAAGCCCATAGACATCATCTACACCATCGAGGAGACCAAACATCCCACCCGTGGAGAGAAGGTGCAGTTGATGATACGCGACATACGTCCATCCAAATAAGAGGCCGCGACCCCGGCACGACCCCGGACTCACAGGCTGTCTTTCAAACACACATAAGTCATCTCACCGGACCCGCTTGACATACTCAGAAAATATTGGGGCTACGACTCGTTCCGCCCCATGCAGCGCGAGATAATAGACTCCGTGCTGTCCGGACACGACACCCTGGGACTGCTTCCCACCGGCGCCGGCAAGTCCGTCACATTCCAGGTACCGGGCCTTGTGCTCGGAGGCGTCACCCTGGTTGTGACTCCCCTCATAGCGTTGATGAAGGACCAGGTGGATAACCTGCGCGAGCATGGCGTCAAAGCCGCTTTCCTTCACTCCTCCATGACCCTCGGCGAGACAAACCAGGTGTGGCGTTCCCTGGCCACCGGCCATTGCTCGTTCCTATACGTGGCGCCCGAAAGGCTGCTCTCGCGCCGATTCCTTGACGAACTGCGCACCCTGAAGCGAATCACCCTTGTGGTGGCCGACGAGGCACACTGCATCTCCCAATGGGGCTACGACTTCCGTCCGGCTTACCTCAACATAGCCTCGCTGCGTAAAATACTCCCCCCTTCAGTTCCTTTCCTGGCACTCACCGCTTCAGCCACGCCGGCAGTGGCGGATGACATCTGCCGTGTGCTACGGTTCAAGGAGAGGCAATACTTCAGCACCTCCTTCGCACGCCCCAACATCAGCTACGTGGTGCGGCGCACCGAAGACAAGTTCGCCATGGCCGAGCTTATTCTGGACCGTGTGCCGGGAACCTCTATCCTGTATGTGCGGAGCCGCGCCCTTACCTCCGAGATTGCCGGCGAGCTCCAGCGCCGTGGCATAAGCGCACTTCCTTTTCACGCCGGGCTGGACTTTGAAGTGAAAGAAGAACGCATAGCCGCCTGGAAGCGGGGAGAATGTCGGCTTATGGTAGCTACAAACGCCTTCGGCATGGGCATAGACAAACCGGATGTCCGCACTGTGATACACTGGGACTTGCCACCCTCACTTGAGGAGTATTACCAGGAGGCGGGACGTGCCGGACGCGACGGCCTTCAAAGCTATGCCGTGATTCTGCTGGACAAGATGGCCGCCGCACGCATGAAAAGACGGCTTACCGAGGCTTTTCCCCCGGATGCCGTCATACTGCGGGTATATGAACGGGTATGCAACTTCCTGAATGTGGCTCTCGGCGAGGGATATGAACGTATCTACCCCTTCGACATAGATAAATTTTGCCTCACTTTCGGTATGCAGCGCAAGCAAGTGGAGAACTCGCTCACTCTGCTCGGCATAGCCGGATACATGGACTATCTGGACGAGAAAGCAGGCGCGGCGCGCATCCGGATAGAATGTACGCGAGAGGAATTGTATTCCGTGCCGGACCCCGACGGGCGCACAGAGATGATACTCCGCTCCGTATTGCGGAACTGCCCGGGAGTATTCGCTGACTATGTGCCCTGTCCCGAGCGGCGTATCTCCTCGGAGACCGGGCTTGAGCTTAAGGAAATTTACGACACATTCAACCGGCTGCGCCGTGCCGGAACGGTGTCATACATACCGCGCCGTACCGAACCGCTGATAATGCTTCCCACGGCCCGTGAGGAACCTCGGTCCATAACCCTCCCCAGACGTCTCTTCCGCGAGCGCAAAGAGGCTATGACCCGCCGCTATGAGTCCGTGCTGCGATATGCCACCGGCGAATACGGCTGCCGGGCCGCACGCATCCTATCCTATTTCGGGGAAAAAGAGCCCGTACCTTGCGGCAACTGCGACATCTGCCGGCAGCGTCACAGCGCGCCGGATGCCGAGCGCCTCCGGGACATACGCCTTTACGTGTGCGAACTGATGGAAAACCGCCCCGAAGGAATAAGTGTACATGAGGCCATACCCCTTTTCCACCCTTACGGCCGCCAGGCCGTGGAGATGCTTGACACATTGACCGAACAAGGTATCCTCACCACCGCAGAAGACCCCGCACGAGGCCGTATCTACAAAAAACAATAACGAGAAATCACAGAGCGAAATGATACAGGATATTGACATCAGGACCACGCCTCAGGTAGCCGCCACACCCTTCCTGCTCGGAGATGAGGCCGCCAAGACGGCACATCTGCGTCCGGGCGACATAAGGGACTTGCGCATAGTCCGCCGTTCCATTGACGCCCGCCAGCGACGCGTCATGATAAACCTGCGCGTGCGCCTGGCCACTTCCCCGGACCGTGAGGTACCATCAATCTGCCCCCCTGCTCCCGAACTGCCCGCGCTCACAGAGAACAGTCCCCGCGTCGTGATAGTGGGGGCCGGACCGGCCGGTCTGTTCGCCGCCCTCAAGGCACTGGAGGAAGGCATCCGTCCTATTGTACTGGAACGGGGCGCCGATGTGGACGAGAGGAGAGCGATACTCAGCCGTATAAGTCGCGAAGGGACTGTGGACCCGGACACCAACTACAGCTTCGGGGAAGGAGGCGCCGGCGCTTATTCCGACGGCAAACTCTACACCCGCTCCAAAAAACGCGGCAATGTGGAAGAGGTTCTGGCCACCTTCGTGCGACACGGAGCCAGCCCTGACATTATGATAGAGGCTCATCCGCACATAGGTTCCGACCGTCTGCCGGAAGTAATCAAGGCCATGCGCCATACCATCGAGGAGGCAGGCGGACGTGTGATGTTCCACTCCAGAGCGGAGGGCCTGATTATGGAAGAGGGGGCGGTCAGAGGAGTAACACTCTCAGACGGCACCGAGCATCGCGGCCCCGTAATCCTGGCCACCGGCCATTCCGCGCGCGACACCTACCGTATGCTGCACGCCGCCGGCATACCCTTGGAGGCCAAGGGACTGGCCATAGGTGTGCGCCTGGAGCATCCGCAGCAACTAATCGACTCTATCCAGTACCACGACCCTAAGGGGCGCGGCAAATGGCTGCCCGCCGCCGAGTACTCCTTTGTAGAGCAAGTGGAGGGACGCGGCGTCTACAGCTTCTGTATGTGCCCGGGCGGTGTCATAGTCCCGGCCGCCACTGGGCCGGGGCAGCTCGTAGTCAACGGAATGTCAGCCTCCTCGCGCTCCTCGCGATGGGCCAATTCCGGTATGGTGGTAGAGGTACATCCCGGCGACATAGAAGGGTATTCACACCACGGGCCGCTTGAAATGATGGAACTGCAAGAGGGTCTGGAGCATGAGTTCTATATGGCCGCCGGAGGCTCGCTGCGCGCGCCGGCACAACGGATGACCGACTTCTGTTCCTCTAAAGTCAGCGTCTCGCTCCCCTCCACCTCCTACGTGCCGGGGCTGATAAGCCTGCCGCTGCACTTCCTGCTGCCACCGTTCATATCCCGGCGTCTGCAAGAGGGACTGCGGCGCTTCGGGCGCAAGAGCCGTGGCTTCCTTACGCCGGAAGCCATCCTTGTGGGACTGGAGAGCCGCACGTCCTCGCCCGTACGAATCCCGCGCGACCCCGTGGCCCTTACCCATATCAGCGTGCCGGGAATATACCCATGCGGCGAGGGTGCCGGATATGCCGGCGGAATTGTAAGCGCCGCAATCGACGGAATACGCTGCGCACAGGCTGTGGCAGCAAACTTAAAAAACATTCAAGAATAAAATGACAACCATACTCAACATAGAGACATCGGGAGCAAGTTGCTCGGTAGCCGTCTGCGCCGAAGGTGAGGTGCAGTTCGAGAAAAAGGAAGAAGAAGGGATGAACCATGCCCGTCTCCTGGCGACCTTCGTGCAGGAATGTCTGGACTATCTGGACCGACATGACCGCAAGCCGGATGCCGTAGGAGTCAGCATCGGACCCGGCTCCTATACCGGGCTGCGCATAGGACTGAGCCTTGCAAAGGGGCTGTGCATGGGCATGGACATACCCCTCATAGGGGTGCCGACCCTACAGATTATGGCCGTACAGGCCATGTTCTCCTGCTTCGACTGGCAGGGAGACGAACTCCTTGTACCGATGCTTGACGCCCGCCGTATGGAGGTGTACACAGCCACCTACGACTTCCACCTGCACGAGGTGCAACCGGTGCGTCCGCTTATTCTGGAGCCGGATTCCTTTTCCGACCTACTCGCACAAGGACGTAAATTGGTGATTATAGGTCCGGGAGCAGTCAAGGCCGAGCCCCTGTACGGCGCACTGCCGGGTGTGGAAATGCGTACACGCATCGCTCCGGATGCCCGGGGTATGATGGCTCTGAGCGACAAGGCATTCCGCGAAGGACGATTCCTTGACACGGCATACTGTGTGCCCGAATACCTAAAGGAATTTCAGGCCACCAAGCCCAAAAACAAAGTCCTCGGCTCGTAGAGAAATGCGTTATCCCGGCGAAGCGGATTTGCACTCTTGAGAAAAAATAGTTATTTTTGCAAATTATGACTGATACACCGATACCCGCGATGGACTACAATACGGACAAGAAACCGCTCGTAATGCCCGAGTATGGCCGCAATGTCCAGAATATGGTAGACTATTGCCTTACTATAGAGGACCGCGAGGAACGCCGGCTGGCTGCAATGGCCATAGTCGGCGTGATGCGCAAACTCACCCCCCAGCAGGCCAATACCCCTGAAAAGGAGCAGAAACTATGGGACCATCTCAATATAATGAGCGGATTCGCCCTTGACATTGACTTCCCCGTTGAAGTGCTGACAGCAGAGGAACAGCACCCTGTACCCAGGACTATCCCGTACAGCGACAACCGTATACGCTGGCGCCACTACGGCAAGAATATCGAGCAGATGATTCAGGTGGTTGCAGACCTGGAGGAGGGCGAGGACAAGGATATGCTCATATCCCTCATAGCGCACCACATGAAAAAACTACAGCTGATTCACAACAAAGAGGGTGTGGACGATGCAAAGATATTGCGCGACCTGGCGGTCTACTCGGACGGCAAGATTAATCTCGACCCCAAGACCTATCTGCTGCATGAATACAAGGAGGTTCAGGTGCCGCAAGGCAACCAGAACCGCCGGCAGGGACACCGCAGAAAGTGAGTTCAAGGCAGACTTAAGTCCCTTTCAGGAGGACTTAAGCCTGCCGGCAGTAAGTTAACAAGCCCCAAAAACACACAGAAAAGACAGTGAGTACGTTCATAGTTGAAGGCGGACACCGCCTCTCGGGAAAAGTAACCCCTCAGGGTGCCAAAAACGAGGCCCTGGAGGTAATATGCGCCACTTTGCTCACCCCCGAAAAAGTGACAATAGAGAATGTGCCGGACATCCTGGATGTGCGCAACCTCATCTCCCTGCTGAGCGACATGGGCGTGAAGACCGAGCGCACGGACGCGCACACATACGTGTTCCAGGCCGACGACATAGACATAGACTATATCTCCACCACCGCTTTCATTTCAAAAGCGCAGAAACTTCGCGGCTCGGTAATGATAATAGGTCCGTTAGTGGCCCGTTACGGCCATGCCGTGCTGCCCAAACCGGGCGGTGACAAGATAGGGCGCCGCCGCCTTGACACCCATTTCCTGGGCATGCAGAAGTTAGGGGCGGAATTCCGCTACATTTTCGACAAGAAAATATACGACATACGGGCCCCGAAAGGACTTGTCGGCACCTATATGCTGCTTGACGAGGCTTCCGTGACCGGCACGGCCAACCTTATCCTGGCCGCTGTCCTGGCCAAAGGGGAAACCACAATCTACAATGCCGCCTGCGAGCCCTACATACAGCAACTTTGCCGTATGCTCATATCCATGGGCGCCAAGATAGAAGGCGTGGCGTCCAACCTGCTTCACATAACCGGTGTGGAAAGCCTGCACGGCACCACCCATCGTATGCAGCCGGATATGATAGAGGTAGGCTCCTTCGTGGGTATCGCCGCCATGACCGGCTCTGCCCTTACCCTGGAAAATGTGGATATGCAGGAGCTGGGCATAATGCCTGACTGCTTTGCCCGCCTGGGTATAACCATGGAGCAGAGAGGCTCCGACATATATATCCCGGAGCGGGACTCCTATCAGATAGAGACCTTCATCGACGGTTCAATCATGACCTTCGCCGATGCTCCCTGGCCCGGTCTCAGCCCAGACCTGCTCAGTATCTTCCTGGTGGTAGCCACTCAGGCCTGCGGGTCAGTGCTTATACACCAGAAAATGTTCGAGAGCCGTCTCTTCTTCGTGGACAAACTTATAGACATGGGCGCCCGCATCATTCTTTGTGACCCGCACCGCGCCGCCGTGATAGGCTCCGGCAAGCTGGGAAGCCTATATGCCACCCACATGGTAAGTCCGGACATACGCGCGGGAATAGCCATGCTTATAGCCGCCCTGGGAGCCAAGGGTACGAGCTACATCCAGAACATCGACCAGATAGACCGAGGCTACGAGCGCATAGGCGAGCGCCTCAACGCCCTGGGCGCAAACATAAGAAGAGCCGAATGATTACCTCCGAGGAACTGACACGCGCGGGCCTGTTCACCAAGACCCACGGAGTAGCCGGAGAGCTGGCCGCGACATTGGCCGTAGACCCCGGTTTCTTCGGGCCGCACCCCATGTTTGTATGCGAAATGGACGGCATATATGTCCCTTTCTTCATCGACTCTATACGTGAACGCGGCTCCCGTGGGGTACTTCTGAAGCCTGAGGATGTCGATTCCGAAGTGGACGCTAAACTTTTTGTCGGAAAAAACATCTATATATTAAAGAAGGACCTGCTGAAATGGGAAGGAGAAAATCCCGGACCGGACGAGGAGGGCGCTTATGCCGATGACCTCGAGGGTTTCGAACTGGTAGACTCCGTGCATGGGCCGCTTGGCCACATCACCGGTATCGAAGACTCCACCGCCAATCTCCTATTCATAGTGCGCACACCACGGGACACCACCCTGTACGTACCTGTGGCAGAGCCTTTCATTGACTTCATAGACCCGGAGACCCGCACTGTAGGCACTACCCTGCCCGACGGGCTGATAAACTTAAATGAATAAAATTATGGCTGACGATTTCAAGACTTATGACGAGGATGAGGCTGTCTCCTTCATACGCTCATTCCTCCCTGAAGAGATAAAAGACAAATACACGGACGACGAAATACTGGAGGTGATAGACATTATCTGGGACTACTACGAGTCCAAAGGACTCACCGCCCTCCCATCCGAGGAAGAAGACGACGAGGAGGAAGTGGACATTGACGCTCTCACGGCCTACGTAGCCAAAGAAGTAAAAAAGGACGATGAGCTGCTTATGGACCCCGATGACATTAAATTCATTATTCAAGGCGAACTTGCTTATGAAAAAACTCTTGATATCTTTGACGATTAGTCTCTCCGCCTTAGGGACATTCGCTTCCAGACCGGAAGAGGTGAACGGCCGTATTCCTGCGCTGGACGCTCTCTCCAACGAAGAGCTGATAATGTCCGTGCCCCTGAAAGGACAGGCCGACCTGGTGCGCAGCTTCCAGGAAAAGGAGGCTACACGCCTCATCAAAGGCACCTACAAGCCGGAAAAATCGGGATGCAATGTGGAGACATACCGCAACAAGGAAGTGATAATCATCACTATCCCTGCTTCCAACCTGTTCGCGCCCAACGACACCGAGTTGCTCGCCGATGCCTCCGTATGGCTTGACCCGCTGCGACGTTACCTGAACCCCTCCAAACCGGATATGTACCGTGTGCTTATGGTAATGCACACCGACAATACCGGCTCCACTTCCTACACCGACAGTCTCTCCCTGGAACGTGTGGAATCCATATATGAATATCTTGACGACATGGGAGTCGACACCCGTTACCTATTCCCCACAGGCGCCGGCTCCACCGACCCCTTAGTGCCTAACAATACCGCCGACGGACGTGCCAGGAACCGACGTCTGGAGATTTACCTCATTCCCGGCACGCTGATGCAGGATGAGGCGAAAAAAGGCCGCATAGCCCTCTGACCTCCTTATATAGACAATAAAATAGTCCTCTGCCGTCTGATGTGCGGCAGAGGACTATTTCTGTTCGTAAAGGGCCGGTGGGTCCGCGAGATACAGATGAAGGGGTTTGTCGTGGTAAAGGGTAAAAGGGATTTCTCCGGTATAAGGTACTATCCGGGGTTCTCCGGAGGGTGACAGAGAGACTATCGACATAAGACGGACCTCCGTACTTCCACAGGGGTAATGAACGGTCAGACGGCGCGAAAGATGGCCATGCAGCGCATCCAGATGCACCGGACACATATCTGCCGGAGTCACTTCGGTGTCCATCGCCTTGCGGAATGTATCTCGTAATATGAAGTCTCGTTGAAAGGCGCTGTTCTAAGACTGATGCTGTCTATGAGCAGCGGTTCGCTCTGGCGCACTCTCAGATAGCCGTATGCACGTTTGATTTTGGAAGCGGTGTCTGTCTGCAACGCCACATTCTGTCTCCCCTCGCCCATAAAGTTGCGTTGTATATACCCCGTGGAGCCGTCAGTATAGTCTACGGCCATAAAGAAATCTATCGGACCACGGACATTCAGTGTCTTGCCTTCCCAGAGTATCCGCGCACCCTTGGAGACTTTGTCTGCCGGAATATCAAAAGGAATCAATGTGCCCTCCCCTTCCGGAACTGCGGGCACACGTTGCATATTGCCGTATGGCCAAAGTGTGGGCGAGGCGTCTTTCTCCGCCCTCGCTTGAGTAAGGGCTATTTTTTTCTTATCTATTTTCTCAAGCACCTTCTCATACATCTCTTCGTACTTATCCAGATTGTGGCCGTACCAGCCGAGCGTGGTATCCAGCTGTTCCTCGCTCACTCCGTGGCTTTTGAGTACACTTTGGCGAAGCACCTTGCGCAAGGAGTCTTCGTCGGAGGCCAAGATGCCCATGGAGCCGTCCCTTTCCAAAGTGCCGTATGCGTCGGCTATGTGCAGGTCGGCCAGCAACTCGGCGGTCTCCTCATCGCTCATAACCGGGTCAGGACGCGACGAACAGGCCACAAGGCCGCCGGCGAGCAGGAGGCCGGCAAGCAGCATCCGTATATGACGTTCAGGCTTTCTCATCTGCGGGCAAGGTCTTTTTCTTACGCCCCACGGCATACTCCCAGGCCTTGGAGAGGTCTTTGGTGTAAAAGAATATGAGAGCGAACACGCCCACACAGATAGCGGAGTCAGCTATATTGAATATGTATTGGAAAAATTCCCATCTATGACCGAAAAGGTTTATATCGAAGAGGGGAAAGTAGAGCATATCCACCACCTGGCCTTCGAACCATCCGGCATAGCCGTGGCCCGGTTCCGCGAAGACGGCCACTTCGTAAGGCGCGGGGTTGGTGAAGACCTCGCCATAGAAGACGCAGTCAAAGATATTGCCGGCGGCTCCGGCAGTGATGAGCGCCGCGCAGACCATGAATCCGGTGCGCAAGTCTTTCATACCCTTGGTCTTGACAATGAACCAGATGAAGAAGCATACGGCGGCTATACGGCCCAGCGTGAGCAACATCTTGCTCCATAGCTCTATGCCGAAAGCCATACCGGGATTCTGGATAAACTTGATGTGGAACCAGTCGGTGATGGCGAAGTCTTCGCCAAGGTAGAAATGGGTCTTGATGTATATCTTCAGAATCTGGTCCAGAAGCACCACCGCGATGATGATGCAGAGGGCGAGCAGCCCTTTGTATTGTTTCATATAGGGTCAATCGGTTTTGTGTCAGCGAAAGCCGAGAGGAAAAGGGAACCCAGGATGGTTCCCTCACTTCTTGGCATCAATGGAGAGTGTGGCGTGAGGCACCGCGCGCAGACGCTCCTTGGGAATCAGCTTGCCAGTGACACGGCAGATGCCGTATGTCTTGTTGTCGATACGCACCAGGGCACCGCGCAGTTTGGCAATGAAATCGGCCTGACGGCGCGCCAGACGCACGGCTTCCTCCTTGCCGAGAGTGTTGGCGCCCTCCTCAAGGGCCTTGAACGTAGGGGCCGTGTCCGAATCGCCATTGTCGGCATCGTTCACCACCAACGAGCGGAGTTCTTCGTACTCTTCGGTAGCTTTGTCGAGTTTCGCAAGTATGAGGGTACGGAATTCCTCAAGCTCCGCATCCGAGTATCTCTCTTTATTAATCGTGTCTGTCATAAGTCTTAGTCATTATAGATTTATAGCCATGCCGCCGTAAAGAAAAGGCGATTTTACCTTTTTTAACGGCGGCAGGGCACTTATTGTTCAGACACGCGTCACACTAATGTGCAGTTTCAGGTCGTCCAGCTCTATTTCCACTGGATTTCCGGCCGGTTGAGCCACTGTCCTTATACTGCCGGCCAGTACCTGGGCCGCTATGTAGTCCCTGAACTGCTGCAAAGCCAGGTCAATGGCGGGATTCGACTCTATCTGCACTTCCACCTTGTCGGTGATGTCGAAGTCTGAAGTCTTGCGGATGTTCTGGATGCGATTGATGAGTTCGCGGGCCACACCTTCGGCTTTAAGTTCCGGAGTGACGGTGACATCCAGAGCCACAGTGAGGTCTCCGGCAACACCTACGGCCCATCCGGGAATATCCTCGGCCAGTATCTCCACATCGTCGGCGGTGACTACAGGCGCCCCCTCCAGGGCCGTGAAGGCTATCCTGCCCTCGCGCTCCAATTCGGCTATCTGCTCCTGGCTCATTTCCTTGATAGCCGCGCCAAGCTGCTTCATTATCTTGCCGAAGCGTGGACCGAGCTTCTTGAAGTCGGCTTTGACGCGCTTCACGAGTCCGCTCTCGTTGGCGTTGACTATCTTAAGTTCCTTGACGTTCACCTCGGCCTTGATAAGGGAGGCCATGGCCTCTACCATCTCGTGCTGAGCCGCCGAAGTCACAGGCACAAGCAGTGTCTGAAGAGGCTGACGCACCTTGATATTGACCTTGCGGCGGAGAGCGAGTACGGCGCTGGTGATGTCCTGCGCCATCTTCATCTGTTCCTCAAGGTTCTTGTCTATCATTGACCCGTCGGCCCGGGGGAGCAGGCTCAGATGTACGGACTCGCAGGCTTCTCCGCCGTGCAGGTCGGTCCACAGACGGTCCGCATAGAATGGAGCTATGGGAGCCATGAGTTGAGACAGGGTACGCAGGCAGGTGTAGAGAGTCTGATAAGCGGAGAGCTTGTCGGCGGTCATATCGCCGGCCCAGAAGCGTTTGCGGTTAAGACGCACGTACCAGTTGGAAAGGTTGTCCCCGACAAACTCGGATATGGCACGGGCAGCCCGGGTAGGTTCATAATCCTCCAGAGAGGCGTCCACATCCTTTATAAGTGAGTTCAGCAGCGAGAGAATCCAACGGTCTATCTCAGGACGCTCAGCGTAGGGAACAGCCGGTTCGGTACCGGTAAAGCCATCCACATTGGCATAGAGGGCAAAGAACTTGTAGGTGTTGTAAAGCGTGCCGAAGAGCTTGCCGGCCACTTCTTTCACACCGGTCTCGTCATACTTGAGGTTGTCCCAGGGCTGAGAGTTCTCAATCATGTACCAGCGCACGGGGTCGGAACCATACTTCTCGATGTTTCCGAAGGGGTCTATGGCATTGCCGAGACGTTTGCTCATCTTGTTGCCGTTCTTGTCGAGAACCAGACCGTTGGAGATAACGGCCTTGTAGCTGACTGTGTCGAAGACCATGCCCGCTATGGCGTGCAGCGTGAAGAACCAGCCGCGTGTCTGGTCCACTCCCTCGGCTATGAAGTCGGCGGGATAGACTTCGCGGTTGTCAAAGGCCTCTTTGTTCTCGAAGGGATAGTGTATCTGAGCATAAGGCATGGAGCCGGAGTCGAACCATACGTCAATCAGGTCAAGCTCGCGCTTCATGGGGCGGCCTGTCTTGGGACTTACCAGGACAATGTCGTCCACATACGGGCGGTGCAGGTCTATGCGGTCATAGTTTTCGCGGCTCATGTCACCGGGGACAAATCCGGCCTCGGTAAGAGGATTCCCTTTCATATACCCGGCCTTGACAGACTCGTCTATAGCCTGGCTCAGTTCGGCATAGGAGCCTATACATATCTCCTCCTTGCCATCTTCGGTGCGCCAGATGGGAAGCGGGGTGCCCCAATAGCGGGAACGGGATAGATTCCAGTCCTGAAGGTTCTCAAGCCACTTGCCGAAGCGACCTGTGCCGGTGCTGGCCGGTTTCCACTTGATGGTCTCGTTAAGCTCCATCAGGCGCTGGCGTGCGGCGGTGGTGCGGATGAACCAGGAGTCCAGGGGGTAGTACAGCACAGGCTTGTCTGTACGCCAGCAGTGCGGATAGTTATGCACGTGTTTTTCGATTCTGAAGGCTTCGCCGGCCTGTTTCATCTCAATGCAGAGGACTATGTTAAGGTCCTCGGCCTTGGCGGCCGCCGTTTCGTCAAACTTGCCATTGGGATTGAAACGCGGGTCATAAGCATTTTTTACGAAATCTCCCTCGTGACGGGAGTAAAGAGGCACATCCACACAGCGCTCCACGAACTCAGGGGCGCAGTCCTCCAGACGGTAGTAACGTCCCCGCAGGTCCACCATAGGGCGTGTGTCACCCTTACGGTCAATCATGAAGAGAGACGGGATACCGGCGGCCTTCGCCACCTTGGCATCGTCCGCACCGAAGGTAGGAGCTATGTGTACTATACCTGTACCGTCGTCCACCGTGACGTAGTCGCCGGGGATTATACGGAATGCCTCGGCGCTCATCTCCAGGAAACGGTCCTCTCCGCAGGTAAATATGTCTTCGGGATGGGCCTCGGCGGCTTTCTTGACGAAGTCGGGACTTATTTCAGACAGCTTCTCAAGCGGCTTAACCCAGGGCATGAGCTGCCTGTAGCGCATGCCGATAAGCTCGGATGCGTCATATTCGGCCACAATGCGCCAGGGAAGCACTTTATCCCCGGCCTTGTAGGCATCGATGTCGGCTTTCTCGCCCTCAGGCTTGAAATAGGTGTGCATACAGTCTTTGGCAAGCACTACCGTAGCCTTTCGGGCTGTATAGGGATTATATGTGCGCACAGCCACGTACTTGAAGCGGGGCCCGATACAGAGGGCTGTGTTGGAGGGCAGAGTCCAGGGTGTGGTGGTCCATGCTATGAAGGAGGCATCACCCCAGCCTTTCATCTCCTCTTTGGGCTCTTCGATACGGAACAGCACCGTGGCGGTGGTATCCTTGACATCGCGGTAACAGCCGGGCTGGTTAAGCTCATGGCTGGAGAGACCGGTGCCGGCGGCCGGAGAGTACGGCTGGATGGTGTAGCCCTTATAGAGGTAACCTTTGTCGTAGAGCTGGCGCAGGAGCCACCACACACTCTCGATGTATTTGTTGTCGTAAGTGATATACGGGTCGCGCAGGTCAACCCAGTAACCCATCTTGTGGGTAAGGTCTGTCCACTCTTTGGTGTACTTCATCACCTCACGACGACAGGCGGCATTGTATTCGTCCACGGATATTTTCTTGCCTATATCTTCTTTGGTGATGCCGAGGTTCTTCTCCACGCCCAGTTCCACGGGCAGACCGTGAGTGTCCCAACCGGCCTTGCGCTTCACATGGAAACCCTTCATGGTCTTGTAACGGCAGAAGATGTCCTTTATGGTGCGGGCCATGACGTGGTGTATTCCCGGCATACCGTTGGCACTGGGAGGACCCTCGTAGAACACAAATGAGGGACAGCCCTCGCGGACTTTCATGCTGGCCTCGAACAAGGAATCGCGGTCCCATGCTTCGAGCATCTCTTTGTTTATGTCAGACAGTGAGAGCTGTCTGCTATATTCTTTGAATTTCATATTTGCTGGTTTGTGAATTAGTCAGAATTTGCCTCCTTTGGCCCCTTTGGCGCCTTTTACACCGCCGCCGAGAGCGAAAATATTGGAATCGTATGTGAAGGTCTTGCGCTCTATCGCTCTCTTGCGCTTAAGGGCGAGCGCCACCAGACGGTCCATGAGGTCGGCGAAAGGTATGCTGCTGGCTTCCCAGAGGTAAAAGCTCAGGGAGCCCGGGATAGTGTTGATTTCGTTTACATATATCTTGCCGTCGGCCTCGTCCACCATGACGTCCACTCGGCTCACACCGTGGCAGGAGAGTACGCGGAATGTCTCGCCGGCAATGCGGCGTATCTCCTCGCTCACCGCTTCGGGCAGGTCTGCGGGAATACGCTTGTCGCTGTTCTGCATACCCTTGGCTCCTTTGGTGCCTCCCATGTATTTGTCTTCATAGGAAAGGAAATCTCCGGTCTTGATAGGCTCTTCGCAGACACTGCTCTGATGTTCGTCGGCATCGCCCAGTACGGAACAGTTTATCTCCTTGAGCTGCTCTATCATGTGCTCCACGATTATGCGGGCGGAGAATTTCTCGGCCTTGTCTATGGCGGCCACCAGCTCTTCACGGCAAGCAGCCTTGCCTATGCCCACACTGCTGCCCAGATTGGCGGGCTTGACAATAACGGGATACCCCAGATGGCTCTCCACACGCTCTATCAGCTCGTCGCGACGGGTGAACCATTCGCGGTCTGTGAACCAGACATAGTCCACTACAGGAACACCACATTCGCGCAGAATCATCTTCATGGTTATCTTATCCATGCCGTTTGCGGAGGAGAGTGTGTTGCACCCGGCAAACGGGATGCCGATGGTCTCGAGCAGACCCTCGAAAATGCCGTCTTCTCCGTTTGTGCCGTGCAGTACCGGCAGCACCACATGAAGCTCGGCCACTATGGGCTGCTTCTTGGAAAACATACCTCCCTCGGCTTTATAAAGGTTGTAGTCGCCGAACTCGGGACGCATGAACACCTCGGTACTCTGCTCGGTGAGGCTCTTCATGTCGCGGTAGTTACGTATCTCCAGCAGCTTAGGGCCCGTGTACCACCTGCCCTGCTTGGAGATATAGACGGGAATAACGTTATATTTCTCGGGATTCATCGCATTAATGGCCTGAAGGGCGGAAATCACGGATATTTCGTGTTCCACCGAGCGGCCTCCAAAGAAAACTGCTACGTTGGTCTTCATTTTATCTTGTTTTGCTCTATGTATATTCGGTTAATACACACGCATACACGCGCGCGAATTGTCTGCAAATTTAATCATTTTTTCTGACCTGACAGAGCTTTGGCCCGCATTTCTTATCTATACGACTGTAATTGCCGTTTTCCAACGCCTTTGCCGCAACTTTTCTTTCGATTGGAAGCGATGCTGCAATCAGCCTCATGCAACTCATTTAAAGACATCCGTAAGGAACTAATCATTACTTCCGGCCGGGGTTGTGAGTGCAGGAGATTGTTTGTAATTTTGCACTGACAAATTTGCTCAGAATTCATGATTGGAAAAATCGTAATCGCTATCGACTCGTTCAAGGGCTGCATGAGCTCCGAAGAGGCTGAAGAATGTTGTGCCGAGGCTGTGAAGAGCGTACTCCCGGAGTGCGACACAGTGTGTGTGCCTATGGCTGACGGGGGTGAGGGTTTCGCTTCCGCTTTGGCCGTACATATAGGCGGCAGTCCTTGCCGTTTGCTCGTTTCAGGACCTTTAGGCGACCCTGTACCGGCATGCTATTTTTATAACCCTGAAACACGGTTGGCAGTGATGGATATGGCGCAGGCAAGCGGTCTTACCCTGGTGCCCGAAGCGCTTAGAAATCCCCTCAAGACCTCTACCTTCGGTACCGGCGAAATGATTGCAGATGCAGTCAGACGAGGGGCGAAAAAAATAATCGTCGGAATAGGAGGAAGCGCCACCAACGATGGCGGAATGGGAATGTTGTCGGCCCTCGGTATAAAGTTCAGCGACATTGCAGGAACTCCTCTATACGGATATGGAGCAGACTTACTTAAAGTTGACTCTATAGATAGTTCTGAATTGATGACAGAACTTACCGATGTAGAGTTTACAGTCGCTGCCGATGTCACAAACCCGCTTTGCGGAAAATCAGGCGCCACTCATGTTTTCGGGCCTCAGAAAGGAGCCTCTGATTACGATATTACAATCTTAGAAAATGGAATGAGAAATTATAAATTAAAAGTAAATCAAAGTGTAAAAAAAGATTTATCAGATTTTCCTGGCGCAGGTGCAGCCGGTGGACTTGGTTATGCCTTCCTTTCATTCTTTAACGCACATTTAACATCAGGAATTGATATACTTCTTGATAAAATTGAATTTAATGAAATCTTAAAAGATACAGATATTGTTATCACGGGAGAGGGTTGTATAGACGCACAATCAGTATATGGCAAAACCATATATGGCATACTTAATAAAGCAAATAATAAAAACATACCTGTTATAGCTATTGCGGGCAAAGTATTAAATCAGGAATTAATTTCTAAGGCAGGCTTCCTATCAGTAGCAAGCATAATTAATAAACCTATGGATTTAAATTCTGCAATGAATAAAGAAACTACTAAAACAAATATTAAGTTTACAATTCAACAAATTCTAAATGTAATTAAACACTATCATACCTTATAAATAAATTTTACACCCTTAATAATATACAATCCTTAAAATTAAATTAGCATTTTTTTGATAATTAA
>URIC01000002.1 GCA_900547755.1 uncultured Bacteroidales bacterium | reverse complement strand
TCGTCTCTTTGGGAATGTCAAGGGACGAAGCTATGGTGGCCCAGGTATGACGTGCCCAGTATGTCGAGAGTTCAGGGCATATCGGCTTATGATTTTTCTTGCCTCCGAGTCCGGAGCGCTCGCAGTCTCCAATCTTGCGCAGCGCGTTGTTCGTCTGACGTATATATTGCAGGTAGTCTTTACGGCTGTCCATGATTGAGAGCAAGTGTTTTTCACCTGCATATTTCTCAATCAGTGCCATCGCTTCCGGCTCTACCTTCATAGAGTAGAGTCGAGCCGTCTTATGACGGTTGAACACAATGCGACCCTCGCGCATATCGGACTTGGAGAGGTTGAGCATATCGGCGAAATTGATACCCATAAGCATGAATGAGAGTTTGAACATATCGCGATATGCAACCTGCCACTCCTCGACAGGATATGAGAAAATCTGACGGAGCACCTGAACCGATACGTTTCTCTTTTCAGTCTTTACCGTCTTGATTTTGAAACGGCGGAAAGGATAGTTGGCGGTCAGCTCCTCGTCTATCGCGTAGTTGAATATGGCGCGAAGATTGCGGAAATGCAATGCACGAGCGTTAGGCGAGGGGTTGCTTTCGGCGAGGTAGTTGTCAAACTCAGTAAGCCAAGCCTTATTTACTTCATCGAGGACATCGGTATGCCCATTGGCGATGAACGTTTCCAGATGTTTGACCGTGCGCTCGTAGGTCAGGCGAGTGGACGGTTTCTTCATCGCCGTAAAGCGTTTCGCCACCTCCGACAATGTATTGGCCGCTTTCTTTTCCTCCTGTTTTTCTTCTGCCTTTTCCGGGAATAGGGCAGCTTCAATGTCAGCGTAGATTGTTGCTCCGTCGCTATTGAGGCCATAGTGACGCAGCAAGACTCCTTCCGAAGCCGAGCGGAAGAATTGAATACGCTGATTGATGTGACGGTGATTTTTCTCTTTGGCAGTTACAAGGCAGTTCTCTGCGTCCCAGTTTTCGGGATGAACCTTGATGCCGAGGGTTGCTTGCTTGCGGAACCCCTTGTGGATGAACGACAGCATCACGATGTTGGTGCCGTCTTTCCTCACTTGCTTGTCGAGGACAAATTTAATTTTAGCCATCGGTCAACTAAGTGCCTCGTGTCTAATTCGGCTCAAATCTACTTGCAGATTTACTTGCAGATTTGTGCGACTATCCGCAACAGATTGCTCCAAAATGCGACAATCGAGGTCTTTTTTTTAACCGAGATATGGGGTTTTAGGGGTGAAAAACAACGCTGAAACTTAACTTAATTCGTTGAGTTTCAGCGCGTTCTGCTTTCGTGGTGCCACCAGGAATCGAACCGGGGACACAAGGATTTTCAGTCCTTTGCTCTACCAACTGAGCTATGGCACCTTTTTGCTTTAAGGGGGCGGTTTGGCTCTCGTTTTCGCTTGGCCTTTCCTTTTTTGCAGTGCAAAGTTAGGGGTATTTTTTTGATTGACCAAATTTTAGGGTGATTATTTTTTTTATGTGTTGGTTTTCAGCTGTTTGTCGGTGCTGTTTTGGGAATGTCGCTTTTGTCTGGGGGTTATTTGGCGTAGATTTCGGATTTTGTCTCGCAGAGGGTGTGGAGCAGGGGTACGAGGCGCTTGAAATGCGGTGTCTCCTGGTGTGCTTTCAGTGCTTCTTCGCTTTCCCAGGTCTCGCATATCATCATTACTTCGGGACGGGTGATGGATTGGAAGAAGTCGTAGCCTTTGCATCCGGCATCTTTGAGGGATGCTTCAATCAGTTGGTCGGCTATCATTCGGATTTCTGCGCGGTGGCGTTCACCTACGGTCATGAATATGTTAAGACGTATCATTTGTGTGTTTGTTTTTTATTTGGGGCAAATTTATATGTTTTTTGCGGGTTGTCCAAATAGTTGCGCATATTTTACCGATATGGGCAGTTTTACCGGGAACAGATGCGGGGTGCGGGTTGTTGATGTTATAAATTGTTGTATCTGTTTATGAAGAAGTCAATAGGTTTTTGCGTTGTGGCGTCGTTTGTGTCGGCTGTCGTGGCTGTGTGTCGCGGCAGTGAGCCTGTCGCCGCGGAGGCGTTGGCCGGTGTTGGCGGCTATGGGGAGACGGGTGTGTGTATTCAGGACCCTGGTTGTGAGGCGGGAGCGTATGTCTATGCCGGGTCTTATACGCCTTATGAGGCGCCGTGGAGCGCTGTCTCTGTTCCGGATTCGCTTGAGGTGTTGTTTGTGAATCATGTGGGGCGGCATGGGGCCCGGTTTCTGACCGATGGGAATTATACGAGGAGGTTGCTGTCGGAACTTGAGGTGTACGGACCGCTGACTGCTGTGGGTTTGCGTCTGAGGGAGCTGTGTCTGGCTATAGACTCGGTCACCGCGAATCGCTGGGGCGCCTTGGATGCTTTGGGCCGGGAGGAACAGGGGGGCATAGGTAGGCGGTTTGCCGTAAGGTATAAGGAGCTTTTGGCGCGGAATGATTCGTTGAGCGGTTTTTCAACCTATGTGCCCCGTTGCATTATGAGTATGGATGAGATGACTCATGGCATAGCCTGGGAGGACCGGGATGTGGAGATGTCGTCGGGCAGCGGGCGGCGTTATAGCGCGTTGTTGCGTCCTTTTGACGCGGATTCGGCTTATCTGGCATATCGGGCGAAAGGGGAGTGGAAACGGGTTTATGACGCATTTGCGGACACTGTGTGTCCGCGTGCGGTGGCGTTACGGCTGACAAGCAGGGGGGCTCGCTTCGTGGAGCGGATGTGCAGTGAGCTGACGAGCCGGAATAAGGATATGTCGGGAGCTTTTCTGGATGAGGCTCTTGCAGACACGTTGGGGGGCGAGTGGCCTGCGGAGTGGGTCGCGGAGACAGGCCTGACGGCCCGTGAGGCTACGGAGTTGGCTTGCGGGGTGTATAAGGTGGTGGCCGGTGTGACGGCCATGAATTATGGAGCGGAGGCATTGCCTGCGGACGTGTTTTCCGATTGGCGCTGTTATTTTACCTCCTTTGAGTACAAGAGGCTGTGGGAGTGTGAGAATCTGAAGCATTATCTGACATATTCGGCAAATGGGTTGAGCGAGGCTCCGGCTCGTATGGCAGCGCCGCTTTTGGAGGAGCTGCTGCGCACTCTGACCGAGGCCGCGCAACCCGACTATGCGGGTCCGGCGGCGATAGTGCGTTTCGGGCATGCCGAGACACTGATGCCGCTGTATGCTCTGATGGATATGTCTGAATGCAGGTATGTGACTACGGATTGGGACAAGGTGTCGGAGCATTGGATGGATTGGAATATCGTACCGATGGCGGCGAACCTGCAGCTGGTGCTGTGTCGCAATCCGAAGAGTGGCGGTATGTATCTGATAACGTATCGCGACGAGCGGCCTCTGGGTCCACCGGAGCCATGGGACAAGGCGCTCAGGCGGCTGCGCGGAATGTTGCCTGACGGCGGATATGGCGTATCTGCCAGATGAGCATCAGTATAGTGACGACGGTGGCCACGGCATCCGAGACGGGGAAGGCGCTCCAGACACCTTTCAGCCCGAATACGGGGGGAAGCAGGTATATGAGCGGAATCATGAATATGATTTGTCGTGTCAGGGACAGGAAAATGGCTTTTCCGGCCATGCCGAGGCTCTGGAAGAAGTTGGTGCTTACTATCTGGAAGCCGACCATCCAGAAGGAGAGGGTGGTTATGCGCAGGCATGTTACGGCAGCGTCAATCTGCTCGGAGTCCTGCATGAACAGGGAGGCGATGTTTGCGGGGAACAATTGCGCCACAATCGCGCCGACGGTAGTTACCGAGAAGCCGGCGGTGGCGGCCAGGAACAGTGTGCTGAAAAGCCGGTTGTATTTTCCGGCTCCGTAGTTGTATCCGAGTATTGGCTGCATACCCTGGCAGATGCCGATTACAATCATTACAAAGACGGTGACATAGCGGTTGAAGGCCACGATGGCGGCAATGGCGTTGTCGCCTCCGTAATGCAGCAGTGAATTGTTCATCAGCGCGTTGATGCCGGCGTTGGCCAGGTTGATGAGGAAGGGAGCCATACCAATCATGAGTATGGATTTGACCACAGGCCAGCGCAGCCGGGTAGTGTGCGGATGGAAATATATCTCGTTCTTATGGTTGAAGAAGTGAGACATCACAAAGAAGGCCGTGATGGCCATGGATATGTCTGTGGCGAGGGCGGCGCCCCATATACCCCAGCCGAATCCGAACAGGAACAGCGGGGCGAGAATGGCGTTCAGTACGGCACCCAATATGTTGGTGAACATGGCCTTGCGCGGATAGCCTGTAGCGCGCATCACATTGTTGTAAGAAAAAGTGAGGTTAATCAGCACCATTCCGGGAATAATCCACTGCATGAACTGGCGGGCATAGGGAATGGAGGCGTCGGAAGCGCCGAATGTACGCAGGATGGGGTCCAGGAATATGAAGAAAGTCAGCATATAGGAGATGCCGATAATCAGGGTCAGCATCACCGAGTTGCCGAGAATAAGCTCGGCACGAGGCTTGTCCTTCTGTCCCAGTACTATGGAAATACGTGTCGCGGCTCCGGCGCCTATCAGCATGCCGAGAGCGCCGGAGAGGGTCATGACCGGGAATGTGACTGCTATACCGGCTATGACGTTGGGGTCGTCTATGGCATGTCCTATTACAATTGAGTCTATAAGGTTGTAAAGGGCGGTGACGACAGTACCGATAACCGCCGGGAGGCTGTATTTCCAGAGTAATCTGCCGAGAGGGGCGGTGCCAAGTTCTTTCAGACGGTCTGCCGAGTTGGTGTTATTCATATTCCTATCGCTAAAGTCGGGACAAAATTAGCTAAAATAATCGAGAGTGCGTTTATTTTTAAACCGCGTTAACAGTTACATGTTTTTATAGAATACGGACTGCGCAAAAATTTGCATTTTGACGCAGTCCGTATTTTGCGTGGTCGCCTGCGGCAGCTCCACAGCCTCTTGTTCACATATCAGAATATGCGACCGCTGAGGGTAAGTTTAAGAACGGGATAAACGGTGAGTTTGTCCATCCACTTCTGCCAGTCGTCATCGTTTTCAAGTTCGGGAATCTTTGTAAGCTCGGTATCCTGGGTGTAAAGTTTTATTTTTCCATGGAATTGCACGCCGAGTTCCACGCCGAAATTCAATCTGCCTTTTGGCACGGGACGTCCGAAACCGATGCCGAGATAAGGACGGAAATCATTGACCTTTAATGCGCCGTCTACGTTACCGTTCTTGTCTACGGGGAGCTTGTAGTCGCCGATTTCAAGATTGGAGTCGCCTCCGGGAAGGTTCATCAGCTCGTCGCTGTGGCCTGTGATATGCAAGAGCCGGCCCCCGCCGAAATAAGCGCCGGCCGCCACATAGAATGAGGAAAGATGCGGAATGGGATAGACATTGAATATCGCGCTTCCCTGCACACGTGACAATGACCCTTTGACATTCATTGTGAAGTCTTGCTCAAAATCGTGGCCCTCCCGGTTGTCGTGATATGTGCCGTCTACATCGGTGTTGAATGAGATGCCGGGCATAATGGTTACGCCTCCGCGCAGAGTGACCCATTTGGTGATGGGAGTTGCCGCCTCAAAGCCGAAACCTGTGGTGCCCGCATGTACACCCACGCCGAGATGATTGAAGATGTTGAGCTCCCCAAGCCCTGCCGCAGGGGCCGTGAAGGCTGTCGCCATGAGAATTAACAAAGAGATTGTCCTGAAAAACTTGTTCATGATGGTTGAAAATGTTGAAGTTGATAGAAAGTTAATGAATGCAAAATTAGTAATAATTTTTTTATTATTCTGTTTTCGCTTGTTTTTTAGCGCGAAATTGGGTCGAATGGCGGAATATTCAGGGTGGTCAGTCGTAATTCTGCAGGGTTCGGGTCAGTTGGGTCTTGACCATGAGCACAAGTTCGCGCGGTTCGAGTACGGTTATTTCCGGGCCAATGCCCACGAGGTCCCTCACCAGGTCGGGTGTCAGCTTCATGCGGTATGAGAAAATGGAGTATCCGGAATATATGTGTTCGCTCTGAGAACGGTGCAGCGGCAGGGCACGTAGATAGTTGGCGTAATATGGCTGCACCTTGAGTTTGACGGTATGGGTCTCGCTGTGGGAATAAGTTATGCCGTAGATTTCGCTGAAATACAGCTCCGGGTCCGGGTCGTCGGGCATATTGAATGAGGCGGTGGTGATTTCGAGGTCGGAGATGCGGTCCAGGGCGTATGTGCGTACGGACTTGTCCGAGTGGCGTATGCCGATGATGTACCAGCGTTGTCGGTATAGTCTGAGGAAGAGGGGTGAGAGTCCAAGGCCGGTTTCCGGGAAAGGGCGGGTGTAACCCGAATAGGTGAACCGCACCGCTTTTCGCTGTCTGATTGCATTGATGAGCGGGGAGAGATGGTTGCGGGCCGAGGGCACTTTTTCCACTATTATCCGGTCTGAGATGTCACGCGCGTCTGTCATGGCATGGCGTAGGGCGTAGGAGTCCAGCATCCAGTCCCGGAAGGCTTCGCCGCCGGCATGCTGCGGCTTGTCTATGTAATACCGATATGCGGAGTCGCAGCGGATGTCGATGCCGAAAATCTGTTCGATGTCCCTGCGGTAGCTGAAAAAGGTGCGGTGCGGTATGGGGTTGCCGTCGCCGAGGGACGAGCGTAGCCAGAGGTCGGAGATTTCGGTGCGGGTGAGCTTGCCGTGGGCCGTGAGGGTGTCTATAATCCATATATATTTGTTGAGGCTGTCTGTTCGCATAGGTGCAAAATTAACTAAATTATCAGAGAGGACAAGAAAAATCCTGTTGGCTGAGGAAATGGACCTGCAGGGAATGGCGCAGGGCCGCTTCGGTCCATTTTTCTGCCATGTCGGGATATATTGCCGGACTTAATATTATGCGGGACGGGTCTATATGTGCGAGAACGCTGTCGGGCTGGCTGTCGCAGTTTCTGCTGACGATGAGTATGTCGGCCTTCATGTCCGGTACGGATGACCCGTAGGGCAGACGCGTGTCCAAGAAGAGGATGGTGAGGCTGCCGGTGGAGAGACGACTTACGGTCCCCGGTCTCAGGGTGTAGGTCTGTCGCTCTCCGGCGTATGAAAGGGTGACATCCATACGGTCGAAGTTCTGCGGTATACGGAGTGTGTCCTGCGGCACAGCGGCAGGAAGCAGGCATGAGGCTGTCAGGGAGAGGCAGGATGCGGTTATCGCTGCGTACATAGAGGGACGCGTGCGGACACGCAGCCAATAGAATATGCAGAGAGCCGACATTACGCCGAGCAGAGGAACGAGGGGATGGGGAAACAGGTGTGCCTGCGCTATTTCCAAGGACGAGATGTAATCCACCGAGCGGGCGAACAGGGAGTAAAGCCAGTCGATGAGGCTGCACAGGAGTGGGACTTCGAAGCCCAATGCGGTTAAGATAAGGAGAATGATGACACCGCCGGTGAAAAGGGGCAGAAGCGGCAGAATGGGTACGTTGAGGGGGAGGAAGATGACTGACACCTTGTGGAAATGGAAGGCTGTGAGCGGCCATGAGACGAGGAATATGAGGCAGGGTACAGCTATCAGTGACAGGATTTTCATCCGGCGGCGGTTATGGCGGTCTACGGGCAGCGAGACAGTGTAGACGAGAATTGCCAGGGTGCAGAGAAAACTGAGCTGAAAACCGGCGTCGAACAGGGCCCTGGGGTCTGTAAACAATATGATGCAGGCGGCGAGGCACAGAGAGTTTATCACCGAGCCGGGGCGTTGCAGCGCCAGTGCGCCGAGTACGAAAAGTGCCATTATGACGGCTCGAATCACAGACGGACCCATGCCGGTGAAAAAGGGAAACAGGAGCAGGACAAGGGCTGTGAGCAGCAGGCGAAAGCCTCGCAGACCCAGTAAATCCAACGGTTGCAGCAGGATGCCGAGCAGAAAGAGCAATATGCCCACATGGAGCCCGCTGAGGGCCAGCACGTGTGCCACCCCTGCTGCCGCGAACCGTTTCCGAAGCTCGGGAGTCAGTCCTTCCCGGTCTCCGGTCAGGAAGGCTGCGAGGAACCCCTTTGTGTCGGGACTCAAGCCGGTGTGGTCAATGTGGCCGATGAATTTGTCCCTCCATTCCAGAGCCTTGTATTGCAGGGAATTGCTGTGGCCTGTCACCTTTATTTTGTCAGACGGCGTAGGAGAGATGAAGTCGATGCCCCGCGCGTACAGAAATTCTTTGTAGCCCGGTTCGGCGTCCTGCTCATCCACCGGATACAGGTTCGCGCGGTACATGATTTCATCGCCCGGGCGCACTGAAGCCGCATCGGTATATATGAGTGTCTTGAAGGGAATGATGCGGCGTTTCCGCTTATTGTCGGAATACAGCTCTTCGGTGGTCACGGTCAGTCGGTCTCCGCCGGTCGTGGAGAGGACTTCGGAAACGGTTCCGGATGCGTAGGTGGAGTTGTAAAGCAGGTCATCGGCGGGCGTGTGTGCCCTGATTTGCAGGAAGCCGAGTATGGCGCAGACGGGTATCGCAATTAGCCACAGGGAGTTGCGGGAATTGTATGACCTTAGAGAGCCGAGCGCCTTGTCGCGAGTCAGATATGGCCGTAAAGCCGGGAATAAGGCCACCGTACACATGGCGGCACAGATATAGAGAGGCCAACAGGAGCCGGTGTATCTGCCGCACAGGATGCCGGCCGCAAGAGCCAATGCGGGTGCGGCGAGGGGAGTGGTAGACATACGGGATGTGAATACAGACATGGCGTATTTGATTGTGCAAAAATAATAAAATTTTCTAACGGGCGTGGAGGTGAACCGGGGCTTTTTGCGGATATGGGGATTTTTTGCTAACTTTGTCAGCGTAAGGCATGGCTGAAAAGCGCATGGCCTGCCGCGTCTTGAACAATCAATATCATGGGCAAGAATCAGACAGTACTTTTCCACAGCACGGTTTTCGGACCGATACATTCACGTCGCCTGGGCACATCCCTTGGCGTAAATCTGTCGCCTTCGGACGGCAAAGTATGCAGCTTTGACTGCCTCTATTGCGAGGCCGGTTACAACTCACAGGGTACCGGCGCCTCCGGATTGCCGTCCAGGGAGCAGACCGCCCTTCAGCTGCGTGCCAGACTGGAGCAGATGCGGCGCGACGGCCAGAGTCTGGATGTGATAACCTTCAGCGGCAACGGCGAGCCGACTCTTAATCCTGAATTTCCTGAAATATTGGAAGATACGATGCGCCTCAGGGATGAGTTCTTTCCGCAGGCCAAGGTGAGCGTACTCTCCAACAGCACCCGTATCGATGACCCCGAAGTGGCTTCCGCCCTGTGTAAGGCCGACAACAACATACTGAAATTGGACTCGGCCATAGAGGAGACCATGCGTCTTCTGGACCGTCCGGTACAGAAGTCTTTCACTGTAGACAAGTTAGTGGAGGGACTCTGCAAATTCGGTGACAGGTGCATAGTGCAGACAATGATGCTGCGCGGCGAACATAATGGCCGGCGAGTGGACAATACTACCGAGGAGGAGGTGCGTGCGCTTATGGATGCCTATCGGCGCATACGTCCTTCTGAGGTGATGCTGTATAGCATAGACCGCACCACCCCCGAGGAGAATCTGGAGAAGGTGCCGGCCGAGGAGCTGCGTGCCATAGGCGCGCGCATCGAGCGTGAGACAGGTGTGCATGTGCAGGTGAACTGATGGACGGTATTATATTTCCACATCCGCTGCGCCCCGGGCAGACAGTGGCTTTCATCTCCCCCGCCACAGAAGTGCGGCCGGAGTTTGTGTCCGGTGCTAAGGCGCGGATAGAAAAGGCCGGTTTCAATGTCCGTGTCATGCCCCATGCCTTGGGAGACCCCTGCGGTTCCTATTCCGCAAGCCGGGAAGAACGGTTGCAGGATTTTCTCGAAGCCTGGGTGGACCCGGAAGTGGGAGCTGTGATTTGCAGCCGAGGGGGTTACGGATGTGTTCATCTGTTGGACGACATTCAGGATGAGTCGCTCCGTAAGAATCCGAAATGGCTTGTCGGTTTTTCGGATGTCAGTGCCCTTCACGCCCGTTTGCTTGAAGCCGGAATAGCTTCGGTACATGGCTCTATGGCCCGCTATATCGCCGATGCCGAGGGTGGACAGAAGGCGTTGGACTCTCTGTTGGCTATTCTGTGTGCGGAGATTCCGAGGTTTGATTATCGCCTGCCTGCATCGCCTCTTAACGGCTTTCGGACCTCGGTCTGCGGACAACTCAGGGGTGGCAATTTAGCGGTCCTGAGCCATTTGATAGGTACGCGCCATGACATCTTTGCGGGTGAAGGCCATATCCTGTTTATCGAGGATATATCCGAAGCTATCTATGCTACCGAGCGGATGCTGTGGCAGTTGCGCCAGGCCGGGATTCTGGACCGCATAAATGGGCTTATAATAGGCCAGTTCACCGAAACGAAGGCCGATAGGAATTTCCCCGACACGGCCACGATGATACACCATCGGCTCGGCGAGTGGGGAGTGTCGGAGCGTATACCCGTGGTCTACGGGTTCCCGGCAGGACATATTCCCGGCAATGTGCCTCTGATAGAAGGCGCGGAGGTAGAGCTTACCTGCGCGGATAAATATGTAAATCTCAGAACTATAGACTAATATGACATTCTCAGAGAACGCAAACAGGGTTTTTGACGGGGCTGTGGCCTCTTACCACGTTACGGACTGCATAGACGCGCCGGCCACAAGGCCGTATGCGGAGGGCAGTTTTGAAGCAATTCTTCACGCCAAGTGCTGGGTGGATGCCGCGCAGTGGCACATGGAGGACCTGATACGTGTACCAGACCTTGACCCCGCCGAGGGAATGGCCTTGAAACGTCGCATAGACCGTTCCAACCAGGTGCGCACCGATATGGTGGAGGACATAGACAGCTGGTTCCGCGACCGGTATGCCGATGTGAAGGTGCTTCCGGAGGCTACCGTCAATACCGAAAGTCCGGCATGGGCCATTGACCGTCTATCTATCCTGGCCCTGAAAATATGGCACATGCGCGAGCAGGCTGAGCGCACGGATGCCGACGAGGAACACCGCGCCACGTGCCGTGGCAAGCTGGCCGTCCTCTTGGAGCAGCGTCAGGATTTGGGCGGTGCCATAGATACTTTGCTGGAGGATATCGCGGCTGGCCGCAAGTATATGAAGGTGTACAGGCAGATGAAGCTCTATAATGACCCTGCCACCAATCCCGAATTGTACAGAAAACGGTGAATGGGGCTGTGAATAATGTGCTGGTGACCCGTTTCTCCGCGTTGGGAGATGTGGCCATCGCTGTTCCGGTGCTGTATGGCGTGTGCAGAAACAATCCGCAGGTGCGTTTCTGTTTCGTGACGCGCCCGCTGCCGGCAAGCGTTTTCATAAATCCTCCCGCCAATCTGGAAGTCGTGTCTGTAGACTTGAAGCTATACCCCGGAGTAGGAGGGATGAGACGGCTTGCGGGGGAGCTGAAGAGCAAGTATGCCATTGATGCGTATGCCGACTTGCACGACGTTTTGCGCACCAAGCTGTTGCGGTTTTTTCTGTGCCTTGCCGGAGTGAGGACAGTCAGGATAGACAAGGACCGGAAGGGACGACGCAGGCTTACCCGCCGCAAAGGGAAGGTGATGCGTCCGCTCAAGGCTTCGGCTGACAGATATCGCGACACATTCGTACGCTTGGGCTTGAATGGAGGGAATGGCTGCTTTACATCTCTGTTCGACCGCGAGGCATCTCCTTCGCTGTTTGCTTCCGCCTCACGGCCTAAGGCGGAGGGGGAGACATGGATGGCTATTGCCCCTTTCGCACAGCATAAGGGTAAGATTTACCCACTCCAACTCATGGAACAGGTGGTGGCCGAACTTGCTTCGCGCCCCGGTTACAGACTGTTTCTGATGGGAGGCGGGAAGGAGGAAGCCGCGACATTCGGGCGGTGGCGGGCCAAGTTCGGGGAACAGGTGGTGAATATGGCCGAGAAACGTATAGGTATTCCGGCGGAGCTGGCTTTGTTGAGCCACTGCAATCTGATGCTGTCTATGGATTCCGCGAATATGCACTTGGCCTCGCTTGTGGGATTGCGGGTGATAAGTGTATGGGGCGCCACACATCCCTACTGCGGCTTTATGGGCTGGCGCCAGCTCGGCGAGGATGCCGTGCAGCTGGATATGTCGTGCCGTCCATGCTCCGTTTACGGAAATAAACCATGTCGTTACGGAGATTACCGATGCCTGGGCGCTCTTCGTCCGGCCGATATCCTCGGACAGATAGATGCGGCACTCCAATAGGCTGTTTTTTATTTAAATCTGTCGTATTTGAAAAAAATATATTTGCAATATCTCAGTGCCGACCAAAAAAGATTATATGTAAACTTTATGACATAATCGGCCGACGGAAGTGTGGTGTCCGGTTCCGGAACCCTCCAGGATATATTATCGCGCCGAACCAATATGGTCCGGCGCGATATTTTCAAACATCTTTTTAATGGCGGCGACGCAGCCCTGGAACAGGCAAGCGCTCGTAACGCACTATTATCGTCAGGTAAAGAATCAGGAGAGCTGTGCGCGTGAAGTAGGTGGCCCACATGGCCTCGGGGAAGTCGAAGACATACTCGCCGATTACGTAGAGTACACCGGCTATCAGGGCATAGAGACCCATCTTCCCGTATTCATATCGTATGGGGTAGTATTTCTGCCCGGCTGCCCAGCTTACAGCCATCATCAGTGCGTATGCTATGAGCGCTGCCCATGCCGAGCCTATGTATCCATTCGGAACGCCTATGGCGGGCACAAAAATCAGGTTCAGCGCCAGCATGACTATGAAGGTGCCTACGGAGAGGTACATGCCCCAGGCCGTGCGGTCTGTGAGCTTGTACCATAGGGAGAGGTTGAAGGCCACGCCGCAGAGCAGGTCTGCCAGCATCATTATCGGCACCACCTCGAGGCCGGGCCAATAGGAGGGGCTTACAAAGTGCTTGATTACCGGCAGATAGAACATCACTCCGAGGAAGATGAACAGACCCAGTATGACGAAGAACTTCATGGCGTCGCTGTATGCCTGCTTCTTGTCCTCGCCCTTGCCGGCCTGCGCGAAGATGAAGGGTTCGTAGGCGTAGCGGAATGCCTGCGTGAACATGACCATGATTATGGCTATCTTAATATTGGCGCCGTAGATGCCGACCATGGAGCGGGCGGCGGTCTGGTCCTCGAAGAGATATGGGATAAGCATCTGGCCCATGTTCTGGCTCATGATGCCCGCCACGCCGAGTATCAGCAGAGGCCATGAGTATGAGAGCATCCTGTTAAGCAGCGGGGCGTCGAAACGGTACTTGCGTCCCAGAATGTCGGGCAGCAGCATCACCAGCACCAGGAGTGTGGAGAGGCAGTTGGCCACGAATATCCAGCCGATACCGAAATCCTGTCCGCCGCAGGGGGCGTAGAACCAGTCCACAGCGGCGGGGACGTGGGTGTGCAGCCAGGGACAGCAGAGCAGGAAAAATATGTTCGCGACTATATTGATACCCACATTCAGCATCTTTACGGTGGCGAAACGCACGGGACGTTTTTTGTACCGCAGGTATGCGAATGGGATATTGGTGAACGCATCCACGGCCACGATGGCCCCTAACATCCACACATAGTTCGCGTGGCCCGGCAGTTTAAGCGCGGTGCTTATGGGATTCAAGAACAGGCTCAGCAGAATTATGAAGAGCAGCGAGGTGCTTCCTACGGAGATAAGCGAGGTGGTGTACACCGTTTCCGGCTGTTCGCTCTTGTTGGCGTAGCGGAAGAAACCGGTCTCCATACCGTATGTTAGGACTACCAGCGCCACGGCGGTAAAGGAGTACAGATAGCTGACTATGCCGTACTCTTCCGTGGGGAAAATCCATACGTACAAGGGTACGAGACACCAATTGAGAAACCTGCCTATGATACTGCTGAGGCCGTATATGGCCGTATCCTTGGCCAGCGCTTTTATTCCTGCCATGTCTTTCGGTTATTGCGGGGGAGTCCTCGGGACGATTAATACTCGTCCCAGGACTTGATGCGTATGTCGTCCAGACTCAGCTCGCAGAAGGCCTGTATGAAGGCGGAGGCCAGACGGACGTTGGTGATGAGCGGGATGTTGAGGTCCACGGCTGCGCGGCGGATTTTGTATCCGTTGCTCAGCTCTTTGGGAGTCAGGTTCTTGGGAATGTTGACCACAAAGTCGATTTCCTTGGAGTGCAGCATATCCAAGGCCTGGGGCTTGCCGCTCTCCGAGGGCATATATACGCGGATGGACGGTATGCCGTTTTCACTCAGGAAATGATGTGTCCCCTCGGTAGCGCAGATGGTGTAGCCCTTGTGGTGCAGCATACGGGCGGCGTCCAGCAGACCCACTTTCTGGCGGGCGGTGCCTGATGTTAGCAGTACGTAGCGGTCCTTGCGGGGGATGGAGTAACCCACCGAGAGCATGGACTTGAGTACTGCCTCGGAGGTGTCGTCGCCTATACAGCCTACCTCGCCGGTCGAACTCATGTCTACGCCCAGCACAGGGTCTGCTCCCTGCAGACGCGAGAAACTGAATTGGGAGGCTTTGATGCCCACGTAGTCGAGGTCGAATGCGCTCTTGCCGGGCTTGTCTACCGGCACGCCGAGCATCACACGGGTGGCCGTGTCTATGAAGTTCTGCTTGGAGACTTTGCTGACGAAGGGGAAGCTGCGTGAGGCGCGCAGGTTGCACTCTATGACCTTGATGTCGTTGTTCTTGGCCAGGAACTGGATATTGAAGGGGCCGGAGATGTGTAGCGCTTTGGCAATCTTGCCGGAAATCTTCTTGATACGGCGCATGGTCTCCACATACAGTTTCTGTGGCGGGAACTGGATGGTGGCGTCGCCGGAATGTACACCTGCGAACTCTATATGCTCGCTGATGGCGTACAGTTTGATTTCTCCGTTCTGGGCCACGGCGTCCATTTCTATCTCTTTGGCTTCCTGGATGAACTCGCTTACTACCACAGGATGCTGTTTGCTGACGTTGGCCGCCAGCTTCAGGAAGCGGGTCAGTTCCTCTTCGTTGGAGCAGACGTTCATCGCCGCACCGGAGAGTACGTAGCTCGGACGTACCAGAATCGGGAATCCGACTTCGGCCACGAACTCGTCTATGGCCTGCATGGAGGTAAGCTCTCGCCAGCGGGGCTGATCCACGCCTATCTCGTCGCATAGGGAGGAGAACTTGTTGCGGTCCTCCGCGTTGTCTATGTCCACGGCCTGGGTGCCGAGTATGTTCACGTTGCTTTGGTCCAGTCTGATAGCCAGGTTATTGGGTATCTGGCCGCCGGTGGAGAGAATCACGCCGTGGGGCGCTTCGAGGTCAAGGATGTCCATGACGCGCTCATAGGTCAGCTCGTCGAAGTAGAGACGGTCGCACATATCGTAGTCGGTGGATACGGTCTCCGGGTTGTAATTTATCATCACCGGGCGGTATCCCTGTTTGGCTACGGTCATCAACGCATTGACGCCGCACCAGTCGAATTCCACAGAGGAACCGATGCGATAGGCGCCGGAACCGAGCACTACCACCGACTTGTGGTCGCCGAGGTATGTCACATCGTTGGTACTGCCGTTGTAGGTGAGGTACAGGTAGTTTGTCTGGGCGGGATACTCGGCGGCCAGGGTGTCTATCTGTTTGACTACCGGGACAATGCCCCGCTCCTTGCGGTAGGCGCGTATCTTGTCGCTGAGCTTGTTGCTGTTGAGATTCATCTGGTCGCCCCAGATGGCGCGGGCCACCTGGAAGTCGCTGAATCCCTGCTGCTTGGCTTTGCGCAGAAGGTCCTCGTTCAGCTCGCTCAGGTCATTGATTTTCTCCAGTTCGCGGTTGGTGTGGATTATTCCCGCCAGTTTCTCCAGGAACCAGCGGTCTATCTTTGTCAGGTCATGAATCTTGTCGACGGTGTAACCGGCTCTCAGCGCCTTGGCTATCACGAAGATGCGTCGGTCGGTAGGTTCGGCGAGGGCGCGGTCTATGTCGGGTATGTCCAGGGCTTTGTTTTCCACGAAGCCGTGCATGCCTTGGCCAATCATTCGCAGGCCTTTCTGTATCACCTCCTCGAAGGTGCGTCCTATGGCCATCACTTCGCCAACACTCTTCATGGACGAGCCTATTTCACGGCGTACGCCGTGGAACTTGCCGAGGTCCCAGCGGGGTATTTTACATACTATATAGTCAAGAGCAGGCTCGAAGAAAGCCGAAGTACTCTTAGTGACAGAGTTCTTGAGGTCGAACAGACCATAGCCCAGACCGAGTTTCGCAGCCACGAAAGCAAGGGGATAGCCGGTAGCCTTGGATGCAAGTGCTGAGGAGCGGGACAGACGGGCGTTCACCTCAATGACGCGGTAGTCCATGCTCACGGGGTCGTAGGCGTACTGCACGTTGCACTCGCCCACAATGCCTATATGGCGTATAATCTTGATTGCCAGTTTGCGGAGGGTGTGATAATCCTCGTTGCTCAGTGTCTGCGAGGGCGCCACCACGATACTCTCGCCCGTATGGATGCCCAACGGGTCGAAGTTTTCCATATTGCAGACGGTGATGCAGTTGTCAAAGCGGTCGCGCACTACCTCGTATTCCACCTCTTTCCAGCCTTTTAGGCTCTTTTCCACCAGCACCTGGGGCGAGAAGGAGAGCGCTTTCTCCACCAGGGCTATCAGCTCCTCGCGGTTGTCGCAGAAACCGGAGCCGAGACCTCCCAAGGCGTAAGCCGCGCGTACAATCACCGGATAACCCAGATTGTCTGCGGCCGCCACGGCATCCTCCACACTGCTCACAGCCTCGCTCTTTATGGTCTTGATGTCGATTTCGTCCAGACGCTTCACGAAGAGTTCGCGGTCCTCGGTGTCCATTATTGCCTGCACCGGGGTGCCGAGCACCTGCACGTCGTTTTCGGCCAGCACACCCTCTTCGTAGAGCTTCACGCCGCAGTTCAGCGCTGTCTGTCCACCGAAAGCCAGAAATATGCCTTGCGGTTTTTCTTTCTCGATTACCTTTTTTACGAAATAGGGGGTTACGGGCAGGAAGTAGATTTTGTCCGCAAACCCTTCGGAGGTCTGCACTGTGGCGATGTTCGGGTTTATAAGCACCGTTGTGATGCCCTCCTCCTTCATGGCCTTGAGGGCCTGGGAGCCGCTGTAGTCAAACTCGCCGGCTTCTCCTATCTTCAAAGCTCCCGAGCCGAGCAGGAGCACTTTCTTTATTTCGCTCATCTATATTGTATAAGAGGTGTCTTTAGTTACTTTTGTGTCTGCTGAATCGCGGCCGTTATCCCTGTTAATGGAGCAGGCGCATGAAGTCATCGAAGATAAACTCCGTATCCTTGGGACCGCTGCTGGCTTCCGGGTGGAACTGTGCCGAGAAGAAGGGCTTGGTCTTGTGACGGATACCCTCGTTGGTGCCGTCGTTCATGTTTATGAAGTGCGGCTCCCAGTCTGCGGGGATAGTGTCGTTGTCTACGGCGAAGCCGTGGTTCTGGCTGGTGATGAAGCACTTCTCTGTGCCCGCGAGGCGTACCGGCTGATTATGGGAGCGGTGTCCGTATTTCAGCTTGTATATTTTGGCGCCGGCGGCTTTGCTCAGCAGCTGGTTTCCCATGCAGATGCCGCAGATGGGTTTGCCTGTCTCCATGGCTTTGCGTATGTGTTCCACCGTCTGCTCTGCGAACTCCGGACTGCCCGGACCGTTGGAGATGAACAGACCGTCCCACTCCAGGGTGTTGAAGTCATAGTCCCAGGGTACGAGTATCACCTTGGCGCCGCGCCGTGTGAGGCAGCGGATAATGTTGTATTTTGTGCCGCAGTCTACCAACACCACACGCTTGCTGCCCGAACCGAACTCCTGCACCTCCTTTGTGCTGACCTTGGCTATGAGATTCTCCTTGTTGGGGTCGTGGAACTCGATGTCCTCGCCCCCTTCCATCACAATCTTGCCGAGCATTGAGCCCTTTTCGCGCAGGTGTTTTGTCAATGCACGCGTGTCAATGCCGTAGAGGCCCGGAATCTTCTCGGCTATCAGCCATTCGGAAAGAGAGCGTGTGGCTTGCCAGTGGCTGGGGACCCAGCTGTAGTCCTGACAGATGATTGCTTCGCAGTGTATGGAGCCGGACTCGAAGTAATCGCTTACCGAGTCTTCGCTCTTCACGTCGGCGCTGGGAACGCCGTAATTGCCGAGAATGGGGTAGGTGGTGACAAGTATCTGACCCTCGTAGGAGGGGTCAGTAAGGCTCTCGGGATAGCCTGTCATGGCGGTATTGAATACTACTTCACCAGCGCAAGGGCGCTGATAACCAAACGAATAACCGTCAAACCGAGTGCCGTCTTCCAGAATCAGGGAAGCACGACGGGGAGCACTGTTGTCTTGCATCTGGGTACACTTTTTTATACGCTGCAAAATTAAGAAAAAATCCGCACCCCTGCAAGTTTGTCATTAATTTACCTTAACTCCAAGAATTTGTGTTCCGACTCTTATGTGTTTCTTCAATTGGTTCGTCCTTTGGCAAATTCCGGTCATTCATATGTGAGGTTTTTCGGACTTTTTCGGACGAAATATCCGGTTGCTTTCCAGATATCTGTGTGACAGCCATGCGGCGACTGTACATGCGGCGAAGGTGATGCCGAGACTTACCCATACGGGAGGAACAGGGTTTATGTGCCCCGTCAGGCGCACTATTACGGTCAGTACCACTCCGTGGAGTATGTAGAAGCTGAAACTTATGTTGCCGAAGCTGACCGGAAGGTTCGTTTCGGCGAGACGTGCCATAGGCCACCTGCTTTTGTCGCACAGCGCGAATGAGATTATCAGAAGGCTCATCGGTATCCACCACCAGCAAGCCAGGGTATAGCTCTCGTCTATCGCGGGGGCGGCTGCAAGGACGATTATCGTTATAACCGTAGCAATGCAGTCTGCCGGAATGGCCGGAGACTCAAGTGCCGGTCTGATTTTTTTTGTAAATCCGGTAAAGGGCAATTCCTATCAGGAAATCAAGTGCCCTGGTGAGAGGACATATATAGAGTACCCATGTTCTAAGCTCTGAGGGCACCGAAGGGATTGCCGCGAGATATATAATGGCTGCCGCCAAGAGTATGACAAGATATAGCCTGGAATGGCGTGTGGCCAGCCTGACCGCCGGGAACGCCAGCAGATAGCAGAACATGAGAGTGGACAGGAACCATGACACACCGTTTAGCCCGAAATAGACATCTGGATTCGGTATCCAGCTCTGCAACAACAAAAGATGCGATATTATCTGCAGTGGATAAGTGTGGAAATGGTTTATGGCCAAGGCTGCCGTAAGGCATATCAGGTACATCGGATAAATGCGTAGGAGCCGGTCGCGCATAAAATAGGAGAACCGATATTCCCGTATTCTCATTTTACGTTCATGGGCGGCACATATCACGAATCCGCTGAGCATGAAGAAAAAAGATACGGCGCAGTCGCTCGGAATCGAGAACGCCGAGGTCAGCGGAAAGGGGAAGTGCGATAGGAATATCACTATCGTGAACACACCCCTGAGAGACTGCAGGGAACGAATCATAGCGTAAAGTATTTGAGACAATCCGGTACCGTATACGAGCGGAAAAAACAGGATGGTCAGGCATCAGGGGCGATAAGGACAAAAAAGGACAACACCGTAGCGTGGCATTGTCCTTCTTAAGCGCTTCAAGATGGGCTTGAACCAACGACCCCCTGATTAACAGTCAGGTGCTCTAACCAACTGAGCTATTGAAGCATTTTTGCAATTGTTTCGAAACGGTGTCGCCGTTTGCGGTATTTCCGCTCCCGGACCTCTGTCCGGACTGGCGCTTCAAGATGGGCTTGAACCAACGACCCCCTGATTAACAGTCAGGTGCTCTAACCAACTGAGCTATTGAAGCATTTTTTTTCGCATCGCTTTTTGTGGCTTTGCGAGGGCAAAATTACTGCTTTTCCGCGAACCGTACAAATTTTTAAGATAAAAAATATGTAAATTTTTATTAAAATATTAGTAATCAATAGTTTGTAAACTGACGACTGAACGCTTCGCTTTTCTTCTTTTTCCGCAACGCAATATTTGTAGAAACAGGCCGTTATTATTTAGGCGTATGTACATAAACCCTTCGCTATATATTTGATATGAGGAAATTTCTATATCTGTTGCCGCTGCTTGCTCTTCTGTGCAGTTGCAAAACCCATGAAAACCTGGCTTATTTTTCCAACAATACCCCTGCGTTGGAGAGTGCTGTGGCCGATACCGACTGGAAGCTGAAGATTGTCCCGGACGACGAGCTGGCTATAACCGTGACCAGCGAGGTGCCCGAGGCTACCGCTATATATAACCTGCCGGCTGTGAATCCCATGTCCGGGAAAAATGCCGCCAAGGAAGTGAAAGGTCGTGAAATCAGCTCCGTGTCTCAGATTCAGACCTACATAGTGGACAAGGAAGGGAATATAAAATTCCCCAAATTAGGTACAATCCATGTGGCAGGACTCACCACCGCGCAAGTGGCCGAGGAGCTGACGCGACGCATCGCCGAGGATGTGGAGGCTCCGTATGTGCGTGTGGAGCTGTTCAACTTCAAGGTGAATGTACTCGGCGAGGTGGAGAAACCCGGTATCGTCCATATCCCCTCGGAGCGCTTCTCCATCCTGGATGCGTTGGCCGAGGCCGGTGACCTTACCATTTTCGGAAAGCGTGACAATGTCACCCTCGTGCGCGAGGAGAACGGCAAGGTCACTTATCACCGAATCGACCTGAACGACGCCCGCCTGTTCAGCAGCCCATACTATTACCTGCAGCAGAACGACGCCATCTATGTGGAGCCCACCGAGGCGCGTCGCGGACAGGCCGAATACAACCAGAACAATTCATATAAAATCAGTGTGGTGAGTGCCATTGTGAGCGGATGCAGCGTGATAGCATCCCTGATTATCGCTCTCGCAGTGAAGAAATAACAGTAATCGACGATGGACAGCAATACAAGTTCCGACCCCAAGACACAGCCCGCAACAGAAGAACGCAAGGATGTGATAGACGTAGGAGGCATCTTCCGAAACTATCTGCGTCATTGGTGGGTTTTCCTTATATCCCTGGCCCTGTGTACAGGCGCAGCCATGTTTTATATGAAGAAGAAAAGCCCGGTCTACCTGGTGTCCGGTATGTTGATGGTGAATCAGCAGGAGGATGGCGGCCTGGCTCAGAGCGGCGCCATGTCCGCCCTGATGAGTACCATCGGTATCGGCTCCACCACCGGTGCCAACCCCGAAAACGAGGTGTTCAAGCTGCAGTCCCGCGCCCTCCACACCCGCGTGGTCAAAGACCTGGGCCTGAACGTCTCCGTCTGGGAGGACAACGGCTTTTGGAAACGCCGCGTCAATTATTACAAGGATGAACCCATCTCCATTTATCTGCCGGAACAGGTAGTGGATACCCTCTCTCTCAGCACCAAGTTCAAACTCACCGGCCCCGCCTCCGGTCCCTGGCGTCTCACTGCCAAGCAGGACAAGAAGGAGGTACTGGACACCGAGGTGAAGAAATTTCCCTTCAATGCCAAGACGCCTTTCGGCACATTCCGCATAGACGCCACCAAGTACTTCCCCAAGACCGGAGAAGTGAGCATAGGCGCCATGTATCTCAGCAATGCCGACATCCTGGACTGGATGAAGGAGGAGTTGGGCGTCACTGCCGTCTCAACCCGTTCCGACGCTATCGCTATTGACTTCGGCGATGTGGTGCCGCAGCGAGGCATAGACATTGTCAACACAATCATGGACTTCTACAACGAGAGTCGTGAGGCAGACCGCACGGCCTACAACGAGAGCGTGCTCGACTGCATTGACAACCGCCTGCTTACCCTTTACCGCGAGCTTGAGACCTCCGAGTCTAAGATTGAGGCTTACAAGAAGGCACACAAGGTGGTCAGCGCCGATGCCGAGGCCGAATATATCTTCACCCGCAAGGGGGCCATGGACCTGAACGCTGTGGAGCTGCAGAGCGGTATCAAGGTGATGGAGATGATTCAGCAGATGCTCACCTCTCCGGAGACCAAGTATTCCCTCATTCCCTTCTCCGGCGGCGGTAAGCTCGGCCTGGGCGATGGCTACGTCAAGCTGATAGAGTCCTACAACGAGCTGGTGCTGCAGCGTATGAACCTCAGCACCTCGGCCAAGGGCAACAACTCTGTGATGACCAAGCTGGATGAACAGATAGAGGCCATGCGCTCCAATATCCTATCCTCCGTAGGCCGCGAGCTGCAGAGCGCCCGCATCAACTACCGCACCCTGGAGGCCGAGCAGAGCAAGGGCAACGAGCGTATGAGCGAGATACCCTCCATGGAGCATGAGCTGATTACCCTCTATCGCGACCGCGAAGTGCAGAACGCCATCTACGGCTTCCTGCTGCAGAAGCGCGAGGAGACACAGTTGGCCCTCTCCCAGAGCCAGCCAGTAGGTAAAGTAATTGACCGCGCCTATATGGACCAGAAGCCCATTTCTCCCAAAGCGATACTTGTCTACGCCGCCGCCCTGATTGTCGCTTTCGGCGTGCCTGCCACTGTCCTGCAGTTACGTCGCCGTAAGAAATAGGCCTTTTCAGCCAATCAAGTTTTTGCCCATGAGATTGGTTACCACCAAGTATAAGCTGATTTGCAACATCCTGTTTGCGATGTTCTGGGTGCTTGCCACCTATAACTTCGTCACACAGGAGGCCACGGGAGACGAGGTGCCGGCCGTGGAGTTCGGTGTGCGCTTGTTGGGACAGGGCACAGTCGCGCTCCTGGGCCTGTGGACACTCCGCTCACGCGCCGATATGCTGATAATCCTTGTCTTCTGCGCTTTCACTTTTGTGGGAACAGTGTGGGTGAACCATCAGACCATTTTCACTTGGGTAGACGGCATCAGGCTGTACGCGGGCTTCCTGTTCATACTCCCCATAGTGCGTTATCTGCTTTCCGACAAGCAGATGCGCGACTACTTCATTGCCCGCATGGACCGCAACATCTATAGGTTCCTGTGGCTTCAGGTGCCCTGTATTGTGTGGCAGTTCTTCCGCTACGCCAACCTTGACCTGGTAGGCGGTACCCTTGGCTATATGATGAGCGGTGTCATATCCAACCTTATCTACCTCTGTTCCTTCTACCTGATGTTGAGGCGGTGGGACAAGACTAAAAACTATGTCCAGAACATACTCTCCAACTGGGTGCTGCTCTTTTTGCTGCTCCCCTCGTTCCTGAACGAGACCAAGGTGTCGCTGGTCTTCATGCTCATGTATTTCTTTTTCCTGATACCTATGGACCGCAAGTTCGTAAAGCGGCTTATATGGATATTGCCGATTATATTTGTCGTGATGACCGGCGCCGTGTATCTGTACATAAGTGTGGTAGGCGGCAAGAGCTACATCTACGACTCGGCTTCGGCCGCGAAATACCTTGTGGGAGACGAGGCCGCGCTTAATGTGGTGGAGGGAATCATGGAGCATAATGAGCTGTCCGACGCCAACGACTTCCCCCGAGGCCTGAAACTCCTTGTTACTCCGGCGATTATGAACCGTAACCCGCCGGCATGGATTTGGGGCTACGGCATAGGTCAGTACAAGGTGGGAGACAGCGCCAACAAGGTGCCCTTCGCAAAGCAATATCAGTGGCTCCTCATAGGCACAATGATGCAGGGCCATGTCTTCTGGCTGGAGACCGGCCTTGTAGGTGTGGGGCTTTACATTATTTACTGGTTTGTGGTGATGCAGGTGTTCCGACGGCGTGCGAGACGCAACAGGCAGCTTCAGTGGTTCCTGGGACTCAATGTGGCGTTGGTCACTGTCTACAACACCCCCTTCCTGGTGATACCCTTCTGTATCATCTTCTTCTATATACTCCTGGTCTGCATCTATTGGAACAGCCTGCCGGCCTATAAGCCGGTACGTCTGCTGGGTTCGCGTCCCATAAGGTGGAGCCTGCGCCCGGCGGATGCTGACAAACCGAGAAAGGAGGCGGTCTGATGGCTGCGCAGGGCAACAGCATAGCCAAGAATACTCTGTTCCTTTATTTCAGGATGCTCGTCACCCTGTGTGTGACCCTTTACACTTCCCGAGTGGTGATAGAGGCTTTGGGCATAATCGATTACGGTATCTACAACCTTGTAGCCGGCGTATCCACCTCTTTCGTATTCTTCTCTGCCGGCTTGTCGGTGTCCACGCAACGATTCCTGAACTATGAGATGGGGCGCGGAGACACTGTGCGCGTACGTCGAATCTTTTCCATCAGTCTGGAGATATTCGCGGGCCTGGCTTTGCTCGTGCTGGTGGCCGGTATCGCCGTCGGAGACTGGTTGGTGACCGACAAGCTCGTCATACCCGCGCACAAACGCCCCGAGGCCCTTGTGGTGCTGTATGCAATGGTCGGCTCCCTGTGCCTGATGCTTGTGGCCTCCGTGTACGAGTCTTTGCTGATAGCCCGCGAGAACATGAGGCTATATGCTTATCTCGGTGTCACAGATGCCTTAGCCAAGTTGGGCATCGCCTTTGCGGTGATGTATCTGCCCGATAAACTGGTTACTTACGCCGTGCTGATGGTGGTGGCGCAGCTCGTGCCCTACTGCATAATGGTGGTGTATTGCCTGCGCAAATACCCCGAGAGCCGCCCTCACCGTTACTGGGACCGTGGCATCTTCCTGGAGATGTTCGGCTTCACCGGATGGAATATGTACGGCTCAGTTATATGGATGGTGAACGAGCAGGGTATAACCATGCTCCTCAACCTGTTCTTCGGACCGGTGGTCAACGCAGCACGCGGAGTGGCCACATCCGTCAACAATGCCGTCAACAATTTCGCCACCCAGTTCTTTACCGCAGTCCGCCCTCAGTTGGTGAAGCGATATGCCTCGGGCCAGACAGAGAGTCTGATTTCCCTGATATTCGGAAGTACCAAATTCACTCTCTACCTGCTGTGGCTGCTCTGCTTCCCCGTCATGCTGCGTGTGGACTACATCCTGGACCTGTGGCTCAAGGATGTTCCCGAGTGGTCGGCGCCGTTTGTAGTATGGACGCTGGCCTATACGATGGTTAACTCTCTCAACAATCCCACTTACACCGCTCTTTCAGCCACGGGCAGACTGTGTCGCGCCGTGCTGATAGGGAGCAATATGTTCCTCTTGGCCTTCCCCTTAAGTTATGTGGCGTTGAAATGCGGACTCTCCCCCGTGTGGGTCTATCCCATGCTCATGGCTGGACGCTTCGCCTTCTTCCTGGTGGCTGTCCGGGAGATGAAGCGTTATGTGCCTGTAAGTTACGGTGCGTATCTCCACCGGGTTGGGTGGCCGGTGCTGAAGGTGTTGGCTCTGTCGGTGGCGGTGATGCTGCCGCTCAACTGTGTAGTGCCTCAATCCTTCGCGGGCCTGCTCACGGTTGTATTGGCCGCGATAGCCCTCAACCTGCTGCTAATGTTGGCAGTGGGTGTCACCCGCGACGAGAGGACCACTCTGAGGGAGAAAAGTAAACAGATATTAAGCAAATTCAAGAAATGAACCTGCTCGCCCGTATAATAGGCAAATTCCTGAAACATCTGGAGCGATGGTGCGGATTCACGCATCTCAACCCCCTGGCCACGCTCTATGTGAACCTGCGCGTGCTCCCCTTCAGCGAAGCTATGCACTTCCCCATCTACGCTTACGGGTGGCCTCGGTTAGTGGACCTCTCGGGACGTATACGGTTCACTTGCCCTGTGCGGCGCGGGCTTGTGCGGCTCAATGTTGTGGATTTCGCGCCGTCGCAGCGCGGTAGCGCCCTGGAGCTGGCTATGCAGGGAGACATAGTGTTCGGAGGCAGGGCCTTGGTGAGGAGCAATACGAAAATCTATGTGGACCACGGCGCGTGCCTCACCATTGGCGACAACCTGCGCATGGGGGCGGGTATAATAATCAATTGCCTCAACCGTATAGAGATAGGGGAGGGGGTGCGCATCGGCCACCGCAGCCAGCTTTTGGACTCCAACCTTCACTATATGCTGGACATGAACCGGGGGCGTGTGCCCTCCCTGCGCAAACGCATCACCGTCGGCGCCCACAGTTGGCTTACGAACAGTGTCACTGTCTACGGCGGCGCGGTTGTCCCTCCTTACTCCGTCGTTGTCTCGGGAAGCGTAATCAACAAGGACCTTTCGGACATGGGGCAGGACTGCATCTTAGGGGGGATGCCTTGCCGGGTCATATCACGGGGATTCCGTCTGGTGAACAATTATGCCAAAGAGCGGGAGCTGGACCGCTACTACCGGGAGAACCCCGACGGCGATTACCCTGTGGAGTCGCCTTTGAACGAAGATGACTGGTTTGTCAACAAGTGAGTTATGGATATGGAACGCAAGAAGATACTGTTCATACACGAGAGCCTGACCGGCGGAGGCGCCGAGAAGGTGTTTGTAGACCTGATGAATCGCTTCGACCGGGAGAAGTACCGCGTCACTGTGCTGCTGCTCTACGGCGGAGGGGTGCATGAGTCCTCGCTGCCCGAGGACTTGGAGCTGATAGTTCTGTATGACCGGCGCTCGCTGCTCCATAAGCTGCGCAATCACTTCATCTCCACGCGCGACAGTATGTATCGCGCCGACCTGACCCGCGCTCTCTCCGGCCGCGAGTTCGACACTATTGTGTCCTATCTCGAAGGCCCGGCCATGAAAGCCCACTCATTTATCAGGCACTTGGGGCACCGGCATATAAGCTGGGTGCATATCAACCTGGAGGTGGACCATTGGTGTGCCTTCATGTTCCGGGATTTGGCGGAGGAGGCACGCCTGTACGGGTGTGTGGACGCGCTGGTTTTTGTCTCCGCCGGGGCGCGCGACGCTTTCTTCCGGATGTTGCCGGTGAATGTCCCCGCCTATGTAATTCCCAATGTGATAGACCGCGACGAGATTACACGCCGCTCGGAGTTGGAGGATGTGAAAACACGCCGGTTCACAATTGTCAACGTGGGGCGTCTGGAGTCTCAGAAGCGGCACGACCGACTGCTGCGGACCGCCCGCATACTGAAAGACAGGGGTCTGGAATTTAATTTATGGCTGCTCGGCACCGGAAAACTTGAGGCCGATTTGAAACGTATGTGCAGTGAGATGGGCCTGGATGACTGCGTCGAGTTCCTTGGCTTCCAAAAAAATCCGTATATTTATATGCGTGCTGCAGACCTGTTCCTGCTCACTTCCGACACCGAGGGATGGCCCACAGTGGTGTGCGAGGCCCTGACCTTGGGCCTGCCGGTGGTCTCCACGCGGGTCACAGGCTCCGAGGAGCTGCTCGCCGAGGGAGCCGGAGTGCTGACCACCCTGGAACCGGAGGATATAGCCGACAAGGTATATGCTTTAGCCACTGACCCGGAGACGCTTGCCGGCTACGCCGCCCGCGCCCGCGAAAGGGGGCGTATGTTCAACCCTGACGAGGTGTTGGACAGGATTTACAGCCTTATCTGAGCAGTTCGGGACGCAGACGGCGGGTACGCTCCAGTGCCTGCTCGTGCTTCCACTCGTCTATGCGGGCCTGGTGGCCGCTCAGCAGTATTTCAGGCACCGCCCAGCCTTTGTACTCGGCGGGACGGGTGTAGACCGGAGGCGCCAGCAGATTGTCCTGAAAGGAGTCGGAGAGGGCGCTCTGCTCGTCGCCTATCACTCCGGGGATGAGGCGCACCACGGCATCGGCTATCACCGCTGCAGGAAGCTCGCCCCCGGTCAGAACATAGTCCCCTATGGAAATCTCACGGGTTATGAGGTGTTCGCGTATGCGGTAATCTATGCCCTTGTAGTGTCCGCAGAGGATAATGAGATTCTCGGCCAAGGACAGGGTGTTGGCCATGGGCTGGGACAGCAGCTCGCCGTCGGGGGAGGTGAAAATGACGTCGTCGTAGTCGCGCTCGGCCTTGAGGGCGGAGATGCAACGGTCCACCGGCTCTATCTGCATCACCATTCCCGCTTCGCCTCCGAAGGGATAGTCGTCCACCTTGCGGTGCTTGTTCAGCGTGTAGTCGCGCAGGTTATGCACCGCCAATGTGGCCAGTCCCTTGTCCTGGGCCCGTTTCAGAATGGAACAATTGAGCGGCCCGTCCAGCATTTCGGGCATTACAGTGATGATGTCAATCCTCATATTTTGAAATTTGATGCAAAGGTACGTAAAAAATTGAGATTTTTTACGTACCTTTGCCAAAATAATAAGTCTGTACGGCCCTGTGCGGCCTCTTATTTGCAGACAATTCTTTGACAGACGAAATGAGACCGATAGTATATTTTGTGTTGCCGGCGGTCACACTCTTTGCCGGAATACTGCCGGCAGGCTGCGGCAAAGGCGCCCAAGCCTCGGACACGGCGCGGACAATGCGGCAGGAAACGGGTACAGGACCTTCCGCATTATACAATTATGACGGTGACCGGGCCAGACAGCTCTGCAATAAATTCAGCTCCGGGATGCTGGACAAAAACGAATATGCCGAAATCATCGGCATGGTCCGCACGGCCTATTTTGACCTGAGCGTGCAGAAAGAAGCCCTGCTCAGTGCCAAGTCCTCTTTGGACGACTTTACAGACGCGGATATGCGGCTCTCCGATATGTGGCGGGAGAAATATCCGCACGCCGAGTTCCTGAACCGCATACTCGTGGAGTCCGAAAATGTGGATATGGGCGACGAGAACCGCAGGCAGTGGGAGCAGCTGAACAGCGAACTGAAGGAGAAATCCACCTCGTTCCGTAACCGCTACCGTGCGAAATTCCCGGATTCTCCCTATTGAACCTTTGACTTTTTAACTTAATGAAGATTTTTTCGATGAAGACAATCAAATATCCGGTCCTGGCTGCTCTGACGGTGCTCTTATGCGTGAGTCTGACTTCCTGCGGCTACAGCAAGAGCGATGCGCGGGAGATGATAGAGAAGGCCAACGGCAATAAACTGGAAGAGGGCGATTATTCCGACATGGTGGACTGGCTGGAGGATTACAACGACAGCTATCTGGACGAGTGGGCGGAGGTGATAGCCGACAACGGCAAGTACAACGACTATGTATTCGCCAAGTCGGACCTTGACCGCAGGTTTGACGAGAAGTACCCCTACATCGAGTCCATCCGCAACATAGTAATGGATGCCGACGAGAAGGTGGCCGGCAAGGAGACGATGGAGAAGTTCCAGGAGTTGCAGAACAAGGTGGGAGAGCGCGCTGACTCCCTGTCGGAAAAGGTGCCCGCCCGTCCCTCCGGATACAGATATGTAGCACACTAATATTCAATAATTTATGAGAATCAACAAAATTTCAGGTATTCTTGTCCTTGTGGCGATGTTCGTTATCGGCCTCACCTCTTGCGGAGGCTACAGTGAGAAAGCCGGCGAGAAAATGATAGAAAAGTACGAGGACGGCGAAATTACCAAAGACGATATAGCCACCTGCATCGACTGGGTGGAAGACGCGCAGAACGAGAGCCTGGAGTCAATGGAGGATGTTTTGGAGAAATCCGGGAATCGCCGCCAGTTTGACAGTAAAATGGAAGATGCCCAGGATATTTTTGACAAAAAATGGGATGGCATGGAGGAGGTCGTGGAGATGCTGGATAAAGCCGCCATTGACAAAGACAATACCATGGGTTCCTCCGATAAGAAGCGCTGGCAAAAAGTCCAGGACAAGTTCCATGATAAGGTCATGAAGTTTTACGAAAAAGTCAATAAGAAATTCAACGACTGAAATACAGTCCTTTAGTCCTTCTTCAGTCCTTGCGGGTCTCCTGACCCGCAAGTCCGTGTGGTCAGAGGTGTCGGCCAGTCGTGTCTGTGTATGCGGACAGCGGCTGCTTGCGGGTCATGAGACCCGCAAGCACTAAAGAAGGACTAAAGGACTGGAATGACTGAATCAAGAAGACTGGAATGCCTGACGCCGGTAGATATGTAAGGTTTAGTCCTTGTGGGTCTCCTGACCCACAAGTCTCCGGTTTTAACATCTATATACGGCTGCCGGGCTAATTTGCTTTGTCATGCTAACTTGCGGGTCAGGAGACCCGCAAGGGCTAAAAGGACTAAACTAAAAAACAAGGACTGAAAATCCTGAAAACATACTCCTCTCTCAGCGAAACATACAGATGAAGTCAGAGATAGAAATTTCGGTGGTAATCCCCGTTTATAAGGTGGAGGCTTATCTGCGCGATTGCGTGGAGTCGGTGCTTGCGCAGACATTCCGTCAGTTCGAGATAGTTCTTGTAGATGACGGTAGTCCCGACTCATGTCCTGCCATGTGCGATGAATATGCCGCCGGGCATTCCGACCCTTCGGCCGGTCCGGTGATACGGGTGGTTCACAAAGCCAACGCCGGGTTGGGCATGGCGCGCAATAGCGGCATGGATGCGTCGCGGGGACGCTATATCACATTTCTTGACAGTGACGACATGCTGCATCCCCGGGCCTTGGAGCGACTTCATGAGGTGGCTGCGCGTACCGGAGCTAAGGCCGTACACGGGCGTCATTGCAAGTTCTTGACCCCTGGCGCTTATTCCAAAGAGGTGTTCTCTGACCGGGAGCATATACTGTCCGGGGCCGAGGCGATGCGCAGGGTGGCGTTGTGCAGTTTCGCCTGCTATCCCGGCGACGAGCCGTATATGCTCGGCGGAGCGGCCTGGGGCGCGCTTTTCGATTTCTCGTTCCTGAAGCGGGAAGGTCTGCGGTTCAGGAGCGAGCGGGAGTATATCAGCGAGGATTACGTCTTCAACTACGAGGTGGCGCTCCGGGCCGACAAGGTGGCGTTGGTGCCGGACACCCTTGTACGCTATCGTATGAATCCCGACTCCCTCACCCATAGCCCCCGGGCGGACGTGATGCTCCGGACAGTGGCCTATTGCGAGGCCATAGAGCGTATGATGGAGTCCGACGGATTCGGCAGGGATGCCGCGAAATACGCTTTCGGCTATGCCGCCTCGCGCATACGCGCGCAATACAAATATATGTTCCTGGGTGCCGGCACCATGTCTGAAAAACTCGTGCGGGCGCGCGAGTGGGCTTCCTACCCGTATTTCCGACGCATGGCCTCGGAGTTCGACCCCTCGGCCATGTCTCGCCTCCACCGCATCAATTACTCGCTTTTCAGGAATGGCCGTTTCCGCCTGCTTTACGCCCTGCTCCGCTTGCAGAAAACCATGCGGAATCTGCGCGGACATATAGGTGACTGACATCCCGCAATGCTCTTTCCTCCCGGTGACACAATAATTGAGGAGAGGGTGCGTTAAAGAATGTGAACGTACCCATGAGAATACTGATTGCGAGCAAATTCTTCTATATGCGCGGTGGCGCCGAGCTGGTAGCCATCAATACGCGCCGTATGCTTCTGGAAAACGGACACCAGGTGCGTGTTCTTGCAATGGACTATCCTGACAATATTCCGCTTCCCGAGCGGAACACCTTCCCCTCGGAGGTGCGCCTGTTCGGTTCCATGTCGGATAAGCTGAAGGGTGTGCGCCGTATGCTCGGCCTGGGCGATGTGCGCCGTTCTGTCCGCAGGGCGTTGGACGAGTTCCGCCCCGACGTGGTACATATGCACAATGTCCACACATATCTTAGCCCGCTTGTGGCCCGTGAGGCTGCCGCCCGGGGCATACGTGTGGTGTGGACGTTGCATGACTATAAGCCCATCTGCCCCTCCTACAGCTGTCGCCGCCCTGACGGCACTCTATGCGAGGAGTGCTTCACCAATCCCCGTGCGGTAATCCGATACCGCTGCATGAAAGGGGCTTTGCTTCCGAGCATCACCGCTTACCTGGAGGCCTGCCGCTGGAACCGCCGCCGGCTGGAGCGATATGTGGACACATACATCGCACCCTCGGCTTTCATCGGCGCGAAAATGGCGCAGGCCGGCTTTGACAGGAACAAGATAGAGGTGCTGTGCAATTTTGCCGACCCCGACAAATTAAGGACGCTTGCCGAGGCTGGGACAGCTCCGCAGGCCGGTGCCCCCTATTTCTGCTATATAGGGCGCCTCTCTTACGAGAAAGGAGTGGAGACCATGCTTCGCGCTGCCGTCAAGGCCGGAGTCAACCTCAAGGTAGCAGGGCGCGGCCCCCTGCTTGACACACTCAAAGAATCATATTCCCGGTATCCCGGCATTGAGTTCCTCGGGCATCTGGACGCACCTGAGGTGGCCACGCTGCTTCGGGGCGCTGTCGCTTCGGTGCTTCCCTCGGAGTGGTACGAGAACAATCCCCTCGGAGTCATAGAGAGTCTTTCGGCGGGCACCCCGGTAATCGGCGCGCGCATCGGCGGTATACCGGAGCTGATAGAGGAACCGCGCGACGGGTTCACCTATTCGGCCTTTGAGGTCGTACCTCTCGCCGAAGCCATGCGGCGCACCCTTGCCACCGGCTTTGACCGCAGTCAGATAGCGCAAGCCGCCGCCTCCAGGTTTGGTCTGGAAGCGCACTATGCCCGCCTCATGGCCATTTACAGCCGTATTAAGTAGTCGGTATTCCTTACGCATTGTTGGTTTTAAACAGCCTCTTGGTCCTTGCGGGTTCGCTCCTTGCGTTTATTACTCCTTGCCCTTATTAGTCCTTGCGGGTCTCCTGACCCGCAAGCCTGTGTCGTTCCGGTGTGCGGTGTTTGGCACAGCTCCGCCTGGTTTATATATGTAGTCATGGTTTGCTTGCGGGTCAGGAGACCCGCAAGGACTATAAAGGACTAAAATGACTAAAAAAGGCAAGGACTGAAATGGACTTGCGAGGACTAAAAAGGGAGAGCGGTAGGGGTGAGAATGGAAGTGGCAAATTGTAAAAATGTTTTTTGCCGCTCGGTTTGTGCAAGTGTCAAATTGTAAACTCGGATTTGAGCGTGGTTTTACGGACTGAAAAAAGGGAAAAAAGGGGGAATGGAACAAGAAAATCTCAATTTCCAAATCTCTTAGTAAGAGAGTATATATCACTGGGCAAAGTTAGTTATATTCCTGATAACTACCAAATTTTGAAAAAGAAAATTTTCCGATTTTTTCAAAAAAATTGACTTTTAACAATTCCCTTGAATCCATATTTAAGCTAATTAGTTGATAATAAGTGTTTTAATATCATTTCCAAATCTCTTACTAAGAGATTTGGAGGGATTGTGCCCAAATACAAGGGTTTTACGCGATTTCCAGATTTCAGTAAATGAGCGCCTGTATAGGAAATATGAAATGTAAACACTAATATAAACTTAATTATTTCAACAAATGCAAAAGAAGATTCTACTTTCGCTGTTGATAGCCTCTCCGACTGCTTTGCCGGCATTGGCTGATATCAACTTTGGTCATGGCGAGTGGGACCTTACCGGTATGGAAGGTAAGGACTATAATTTTGACGCGAGCACAGGTTCCCTTACCAGCTGTGGTTTGGCTGGCGGTAAGCTGGTTCAGAATACGGTGTCCCTTATGCCCGGTAAATATCAGGTTACATTCTCTGAAGCGGAGAATGTTAACGTGGTTGTTATGCAGAATGGAGCTCAACTGGAGGTGACAGAGATGGCACCGGAATCTGGCGTTGCTTACGGTTTTGAGGTTAAAACTGCCGGTAGTGTGACAATCGAAATAAACGGGCAAACCGCCAAACCGTTTATTTTTAAAAATGTTTCTCTGAAACTTGACTTTGACTTCGCTGCTGCCGGAACTGCACTTCAGAAGCAGCTTGATGCGCTTCCTAATCTCAGCCAGTTTGTTTTCGAAAACATACCCGCGACTCTTGACAAAGGTGTTGCAGCCAAACTCACTGAGCGTGAGAATACTCTCATAGACCAGCGTACCGGTTATACCGCCGTGTGGAACGAGCTGATGAGTGTAATCAATCAACTCAAGGGTTGCAAAGACATCGACTCAAGTGACGCGACTGCTTTGGCCAAATACGAGAAACTGTATCTGGACAACAAGCTGTATGAAGACCCCTCTGCCCTGGCTCAGAGAATTACTGAGTTCGGCGCTGACAAGGAAGAGTGGATGGAAGCTGCCGAACAGCTGAATCAGGACATCGTCAACACCGTGGCCAACACCGACACAAGAAACGCGCTCCTTGCCGAGGAGGGTGAAATCATGGCCGGTGTGGACAAGCTGCTTGCCGACATAGAGACTGTATGCGAAAATAACAAGGGTCTTAACCTTGCAAATAATGCCGCAATCAAGGAATTGACAGCCAATGTCAACGCGCTGAAAGGCAAAGTTCAGGCATACGAGAATCAAATCAACGATGCTTACGCCAAGGACAAACTGGCCGGCGAAATTGCTTTTGACGGTACAGAGACAGTCAAGGCCCTGAAAGAGGAACTGGCTAAACTGAATAAAGATTGGACAGGCTGCCAGTCCGACCTGACGGCTTACACCACATTCATGAACGTTGTCGTACCCGACCTTGACAACGCTCTTGCAGAGGCAGAGGCTGCCATCAAGGCTTTCTCCGGTCTGACTCCTTACGAGAGCAATTTCGATACCGATAAGGCCGATGCCCTGAAAGCCGTCAAGACAATCTTTGACGATGCCCGTGACGCTCTCAAGATTGAGGATATCGCCGGTGCCGCCGCTCTTTTGGCAGGTGACCAGAAGACCGTGGCTGACGCCAAGACTGACATGCAGACCGCCATTGACGGGCTCGCTGCACTGGTAAACGGCCAGAACGCTCAGTTCGACAATGCCAATAAGGCTATCGAGGCTCTCAATGCAGATTACGGCTGCTGCAAGCTGGAGGTGGTTCCCCCTGTCATCAAGGAGCAGTACGCTGAGCTGTCTGCGGATATCGAGGCTGCCATCGAGGCTCTTCAGAACAAGGTCAACGGCGACTACGTAGCTAAGAATCTTGATTTCGGCAAAGCTGAATATACTCAGGCCGTACAAGACATACAGAATGATATCGATGAGCTTGCAAAACTTGTCGGCCCCGCCGCCACTATCAACAGGCTCAACGGTCAGCTCGTAGTGCTGGATGCCGACATCAAGAACATGAGTACCGAGATAAACAATGCCGAGGGTGGCGTCGTGGACTTCTACGGCCTGTTCGGTAATCCCGAGGGTTCTCTGGATTCTATCAAGAAGGCTATCGCTGACCTTACTGTCGAAAATGTTGAAGCCAGCAAAGGCGATATAGGCGATATAGAGGATGCGTTGAAGCAAACTCGGACAAATGCCGAAACACTCTTCAATCAGTATCTCGCTCTGATTGCCGCCGACAAGGCTTATGCTCAGGACGGCAAGGACCTTAAGAATTTTGTCGAAGACAAGATTGAACTTGACGCCGAGGGCAACCCGACAACAACCCTCAAGGACGCTTTCATGTCTACAGGTGACGGCGCTAAGTTCATTAGCGACATGAACGCATTCCACAGCGAACTGCTCGGTCTTGACGATAATGGTACTCCTCAGGAAGTCTTTGACGCTGTCGAGGAGATGTATAATGCAAATGGCCTTGACAAAGCTTCTGCCCCAGACTTCGAATACAGCTGGAAGTTAGATCTGCAATTCATTGAGGATGGCTTTGCTAAGGACGTCACATATACCAACGAAATCAGCAACTTCAATGACCTGCAGAAATTCGTTGCTGATATCAAAGAAGATGTTAATCAGAGCGAGTTCGTAGGCAAGGATAAGATTGACTTCTCGGCAATTGATAAAACTGTCAGTGGTATAGAATCATCCTTAGAAACAGCTAAGACTATTAAGGAGTTTGCTACAGCCGACGGTGCGATTGTTAAGGCGTTTGTTGATGCCAAAGCCCTGGTTAAGACAATCAACGCTTACAAGGACAATCAGAAGGTTTACGACAAACTGCTCGGTCAGCTCACTCCTGCAAAGCAGGCTGATATCGATAATCTCATCGCTCAGAATGAAGAACAATCCAAGGACGAGGGCAAGGCTTACTTCGATAATGTCATAAACGGTAAGGATAACCCCGACAGCCTCCAGGCTTGGCTCGATGACCTCGAGAAGCAGCTTGCCGCCGCTCTCGCCAAGGGGCTTGTAACTGACGTCGACGGAACAGAAGTAGGCTTCCTTGCAGCTCATGAGCAGGCATACCAGGATATGATTGATGCACTCGGAACAGGAATCAAGGATACCGCCGATAAGATAAGCGCTGTCAATCTGGCTCACAACAACCAGCTCCTTGAGTCTCAGCACGTATATGACGAGATTGACGACGCTTTGGCTCTGCTTGAAGAGACATACAACAAGCAGACTGAGATTGCGGGTTGGTACGAAGGACTCAAGAAACAGCTTGAGGATTTGCGTGACATAGACATGTACGAGGCCAACCTCGCTGTCGCTGTCGCATACGCAAACGGCAAATCGGCCGATGAGAACGCTGCCCTGATGAAGAAATACAGCGATATCCGCACTAAGATTTCGAATATCGAGAAGCAGATTCGTGACGAGTATGCGAATCAGGTAGTGGCCTCCAATATGGGTATTGTAGAGGCTGCCGGCTGGAACGCTACCAAGAAGGCCATGAACGACAAGTATATGCTTGCCGTCCAGGAGTTCAACAACTACTATTACGGTCTGGAGAATCCCGGTTGGCGTGCCGCAGTCCTGCCGGTTGTTCAACGTCATCTCGCTATCTATGATTATTCTCAGGAAATACTTGACCTCATCGCCGAGGTGAATAAGTTCATCAAGGATGCCAATGCCGTGCCCGAGACATTCAGCGCCGCTGAGTTCCAGGCCGTGGCTACCGACAAGGCCGATGCGCTCATTGCAGGCATGCAGGCCAAGATGGACGCTCTCAACGCCGAGGCAGCCGTCGTAGCCGAGGCTTACTATAACAAGCTCTCCGGTGACGCTCAGTCCATGATTGCCGAATATCAGGGTAAACTCAACAACGCCGGTATATATCCCAATTATTTCAAGGCGCAGTTGAATAAACTGAATGATATCGCCAATCAGTACAAGGACGCTATCGACCCGCTTGAGGCCATACGTCCGCTCGGTCTGGCTATGGACCCCATCGCAGATGAGCTTGACGAGGTTCTCAAGTATCTGAACGGCATAGACCTGCAGGCTATGGCCGAGACCGCTTGGGCCAACGCATACGGTCCTGTGGACAAGAACGTCGCAGCCATTCTTGCCGCACTGCAGAATACCGAGACCGAGGCTTACAAGTTCGCCGACCCCGAACTGCGTGCCGCCAACACCAAGGCCATCGCCGAGAAGCAGGTCGAACTGAAGGCTCTCAACGCCGAGGTAGCTGCTGTGGAGGAGGACCTCATTGACTCTTACAAGGGTTATAGCGACAGACTGAACGCTCTGAAGAACGAAATAAACGCTTTGGACAAGGCTGTCAAGACCAGCAGCGCCAACAATAAGTACAACCAGGAAGAGTACAAGAATCTGACCGGTACTGTAATCCCCGGTTTTGAGACAGACCTTCAGGCACTGATAGATTATGCGGATACATTGGCAGGTGGCCGCGTTTACGATACCGACGCTATCCAGAATAAGATCGACGCTCTCAAGCAGTATGTGGAGCAGAACGCCGCAAACCTCTTCAGCAACTCTGTCAAGAATCAGATTAGCAGCAAGAAGAGCGACATAGCCAACACCATTTCCAATGCTTACTGCAAGAATTACGGAAGTGTGGCATACTACGAGCAGCAGTATCTGCTTACTGAGCTTATTCCTCAGGTTAGGGTTGCTTTCAACGATGCCAAGGTCGCTTTCATGAGCGGTCTGATGTCTAACCTTGACAAGGAGACCGGTCTTGCCACCATCAACGGCTGGAACACGACTATTGACGGCTATGAGACAGAGGCTCAGAACCTGAGCAGCCTGTTCGGTCCCGAAGCCAACAAGACCAAGTTCCAGACAGCCGCACAGGCTTTGGAGCAGGCTCTCGCCGACCTCTACGTGACAATGGAGATGTCCTGGACAAGCGACAAACATCCCGGCGTTGACCCCATAATCGATGTTAAAGCTCAGCTTCAGAACCAGTACGATGAGGTCGCAGCCGCCATTCAGGCAGCCAACACTTACCTCGCGGGCTGCACCGAGAGCCTTGACACTACCGGTTATGCCGCCGCTTTGGCAGCCGCCGAGAAGGAACTCCAGGCTCAGAAGACCGCTTGGGAGGCCGCAGGCAACCGCGTGCTGACCATGCAGCAGACTTATAAGGACAATATGGCCGCTGTAGCCGAAGACGTAGAGCAGACAATGACCGATATGCAGGCCGCCAACGAGAAGCATATCGCCAACGACCAGGCTTACACTAAACTGAACGCCGAGCTTGCCGCTCTCAAGGCCGAGCTCGACCGCGTAAGCGCCATGGCCGAGGACTGGTATCCCGGTTACTACACCAACCAGCTCGCCGGCTACGCCGAGGACATCGCCGATGCTCAGGAAGACCTGGATAAGCGCAACGCCGCCGTAGAGCTGACAGCCGACAGCACCCTGACCGGTGTAGACGGTCTGGCCGACAACATCAGCGACCTCGAGATGGTAATTCTGCGCCGTCAGGCCAATGACCAGCGCATCAACGCCAAGAACGCCCTCTATTCCGTAACCGAGGCACTCCGCGCCAATATCATTCCCGAGGAGCGTACAGTCATCGAGGATGCACAGAACCAGCTGCAGACCGAGTATGATGAAAACGGCAAGAGAATGAGCGGATACACCGAGGAGCCTATAACCCCCGCACTCCTGAACGAGGTTATAGACGAGTACGAGCGTATCAAGGCCGAGGCCGACAAGCTCCGTGCCGACGCCGTGGAGAACTCTTACGTTCTCGGTGACGTAGACCTCAACCCCGACGGTCTTGTGACATCCAACGACGTACAGATGATGATTCAGTGGGTACTTCAGGGCATGACCTGGCAGCAGCTCTACGACGAGAACCGTCGTCAGGCTTACGCAGCCGACATCAACGGCGACAAGGTACTCAACATCACCGATGTTTCCATGGACATCTCCCTGGTATTCGGCGAGAATCCCACGGAACGCCGTCTGGGCCGCTTCGCGGCTCCCGCACTCAATGGCTCTGAGAGCATGAACATAGAGCTCGTGAGCGAGGAGAACGGAGTACGCCGCTACGCTGTCATGCTCAACAACACCGTCGACATGATAGCCGGTCAGATGGACATCAAGCTGCCTGCCGGTATGAGCGTGCGCGACGTGACAGTAGGCGAGCGTGCCGAGAGCCACAGTCTGGAGACCATGGAACATGGCTTCGACACCCTGCGCGTAGTCCTCTACTCTATGGAGAACGCCTCCATCGAAGGCAACAGCGGCGCCGTAGTCTATGTGGATGTAGAGGGCAAGGGCACTCTCAAGGCCGAGAATGTAATCTTCACCGATACATACTTCAACAGCCACGAGATGAACGGCTCCGAAACCACCGGCGTGAACTCGCTGCTTGACGGCGCCAAGAACATGGGTACCCGCATCTACAACGCTGCCGGCGTGATGTTCAACAAGCTCCAGAACGGTATCAACATCTTCCGTACCTCCGACGGTAAGGTCAAGAAAGAATACCACCGCAATAAGTAAATAATCCGGTTCTGACCCTGGGGCCGCAGCACAGGACTGTGGCCCCGGGTTCTCTAAATAAAGAAATAGTATTCTTAAAAGAAAAACAAATACAATGAAAAAGCAGATAAAAAGAGGGGTTGCTTCGCTGTTGGCCTTGTTCGGCACGCTGCTCTGCTGCGCCACAGCCCAGGCTCAGGTGAAGCTGTACATCCCTGATTTCACAGTCAATATGACTCAGCCTGCGACTGTGAATGTTATGCTTGACAACTCTGAGCCGGTGTTGGCTTACAGTTTCAAGATAGAGCTTCCGGAGGAGTTGGAGATAGTGCCTAACTCCATGCAGAAGACAGACCGCTTCAACCAGGGCCAGACAGTGAACCTGAGAAATAACACTGTCCTCTGTTCCTCCATGCAGGGGTACACATTCCTTAACGACAGTGGCAGCGTGGGTACTTTTCAGGTGCGCGCCACAAACAAGGCTAAATTGGGTCAGCAGGTAGAAATGCGCATCTATCAATTGGCTGTCACCTGCAAGGACTTCAGCCACAATCCCGCCATCAGCGAGCAGACGGTAAAGGTCACTTTTTCCGACAATGTGTCTCTGACACTTTCCACAGCTCCGCAGAGTTTCGTGATTAACCCTTCCGGCGTTCAGGAAATCACAGTGGCCATGGACAACAACGCTCCGGTACAGGGCCTGCAGATGGACCTCACATTGCCCGACGGTTTCACTTTCGTGACCGCTCCTGACGGCAACATCTTCGAGCAGCTTCCCCGTCTGAGCGGCGGTTCCCAGATTCAGCCTCTCACACAGGGCAACATGACCCGTATCGTTATTTTCGACTTGATGGAGAACCAGTGCCTTGCCGCAGGTAACGGCGCGTTCATGAAGTTCACGGTTATGGCTCCCGCCGATTTCAGCGCCGAGACAGCTCAGCTTTCTTTCTCCAACATCCAGGGTTCCGTTGACTTCAGAACCGTCGACGCTTCCAACGCGAATGTGGCTCTGACCAACGGCAAGGCCGCTTACGACAAGGCACAGGCCGTTATCGCCGGTCTGGAGCAGAAACTGGCCGATGCGCTTCAGACCATCGCCACAGAGGCTCCCGATGTAAAGGATAACTTCACAGGCGAGGCTATCAGCAATGATATCGACGCTCTGAAGCAGGCTGTGGAAGATGCATACGCCGACCTCTCCCTGACTCCCGACTACGACAATGTAATGGCACCCGCCGCCGGTATCGAAGCCGCTATCGAGGCTCTCGTGGCCGATGCCAAGGATGCCGAGAACAAGTATCAGCAGGAAGTGGCCGCCGAGGCAGCCCGCCAGGAGGCTTACAAGAACGCCAATGCCGTAGTGGCCGGTCTGGAGCAGAAGCTCGCCGAGGCTCTCGCTACAATCGCCGAGACTTGCCCCGATGTCAAGGACAACTTCAAGGGTGAGGCCATCACGGCTTCCATAGAGGCCATGAAGGGCGCTATCAACGCCGCTCTGGAGAACAAGACCATTGTTGAGAAATATGACGAACTCGTAGCTCCCGCTGCCGGCATCGAGACGGCTATCGCCACACTGATTAGCGACGCTCAGGCCGCACAGAAGACATTCGAGGAGAACGCCGCCCTTGAGGCTGCCCGTCAGAACGCCAACAATGAGCTGGCTTCTCTGGACAAGGCCCTGGCCGACGCTCTGGCTCAGATTGCCGCCGAGTGCCCCGATGTGAAGTACCTCTTCCCCGGCACTGAGATTCAGCAGCAGATAACTGTTCTCCGCAACGCTGTGAACACGGCTTACGAGAACAAGACCCTGGCCGCCGACTATGACGACGTGATGGCTCCCGTCGCCGGTATCCGCGATTCAATCGCCAAGCTGATTGCCGACGCACAGGCCGCTCAGAAGAAGTATGAGGATGACGCAGCCGCCGAGAAGGCTCTGCTTGACGCTTACAAGCAGGCTAACGAAGCCATCGAGGCTCTGCGCACTTCACTGGCCGGAACGGTAGCCACTATCAACGAGACCTGCCCCGACGTGAAAGCCGATTTCCAGGGCGAGAATATCGAGAAGAGCATCAACACTCTGAAAGAAGCCGTAGACAATGCCTTCAACACCAAGACCCTGGTCGCCGACTACGACGATGTGATGGCTCCCGCCAAGGATATCGAGGCTGCGATAGCCGCTCTGCTGACAAGCGCCCAGGCCGCACAGAAGGCTTACGAGGAGGCCGAGGCTGCCCGTCAGGCTGCCAACAAGGCCGCTTACGAGGCTGACCTGGCCGAGATTGCCGCCCTGCAGAAGAGTCTTGAGGATGCCAAGGCTACAATCGAACAGCAGTACCCCGGATATGACTTTACAGCCGAATATAATACTATACAGGAAGCAATAGATAATCAGAAGAGACTTGCTGATGAGGAATATGAAAGCGTTGCTGAAGAGGGTGTGTATGACAATGACGTCGACTCTCAGAGAATAGAGGACATGATTGCCGAGATGATTGAAAATGCCAAGACCAACGGCATAGACATGATTATGGGCGAGAAGTTGACCGACGGCGACCGCATCTTCACTCTCGAAGGCATCGAAGTTTCAAGACCTCAGCAAGGAAAGGTTAACATTATTGTCAAATCTGACGGGCGAATCCTTAAAACGTATGTAAGATAAAGTTAACAACACTACATTGTAAGGAGAGAAACATGTCTTGACCCAACAAGACTGCTTATGAGAAAGGTGTGTGATATGTGAATATCGCACACCTTGTTTTTTTGAGGGTCAGGGAAATCGCGGGGCGGCGCCAGATGTCGCCCCGCGATTTCAGGCTCTTATTCGTGTTCTCTGAGATATGTCTTGCACCATGCGGTTATAGGGCACTCCTGGCAGAGCGGTTTACGGGCTTTGCAGACGTAGCGTCCGTGCAGAATGAGCCAGTGGTGAGCCGTAGGGAGCAGGTCCGGGGCTATATGCCTCACCAGTGTCTTTTCCGTGGCCAGTGGCGTTTTGGAATCATTTGTGAGTCCTATGCGGTTGCTGACACGGAAGACGTGGGTGTCTACCGGCATTGCCGCTTTGCCCCACACTACGGCCAGCATCACATTGGCGGTCTTGCGTCCCACACCCGGGAGGGTCACCAGCTTGTCTATATCGCCGGGAACCTCGCCTCCGAAGTCGCCGACGAGCTTGCGCGCGGCGTTCACCAGATGGCGGCTTTTGTTGTTGGGAAAGGTTACGCTGCTGATGTACGGGAATACATCTTCCGGCTCTGCCGCCGCCAGGGAGGCGGGTGTGGGGAAGGCGCGGAACAGGGCCGGGGTGACCATGTTTACGCGCCTGTCGGTGCATTGGGCCGACAGGATTACCGCCAGCAGCAGGTGGAACGGGGAGTCGAACTCGAGCTCTGTCTGCGGCGAAGGCATAATCTCCTGGAAAACGGAGATTATGCCTTCGTATCTTTCTTGTATAGTCATCTGTGTTGTCAGTGGGCGGCTTTGAACTCGTCCAGGAAGCGGACATCGTTTTCTGAGAAGAGTCGCAGGTCCTTGACGCGGTATTTAAGGTTTGTGATGCGTTCCACACCCATGCCGAAGGCGTAGCCGGTGTAGACTTTGGAGTCGATGCCACAGGCCTCGAGTACGGCGGGGTCCACCATTCCGCAGCCTAAGATTTCCACCCATCCGGTGCCCTTGCAGAAGGCGCATCCCTTGCCGCCGCACAGGTTGCAGGAGATGTCCATCTCGGCGCTTGGCTCGGTGAATGGGAAGTAGGAGGGGCGCAGACGAATCCTGGTCTCGGGGCCGAACATCTGACGCGCGAAGGTGAGCAGCACCTGTTTGAGGTCGGCGAAGGAGACATTCCTGTCTATGTAGAGGCCCTCTATCTGGTGGAAAAAGCAGTGGGCGCGGGCCGAGATGGCCTCGTTGCGGTACACGCGGCCGGGGCAGACGATGCGGATAGGGGGCTGCGTCTTTTCCATTACCCGTGTCTGCACGGAGCTGGTATGGGTGCGCAGAAGCACATCGGAGGGGTCGCGCATGATAAAGAATGTGTCCTGCATATCGCGCGCCGGGTGGTCTGCGGCAAAGTTCAGAGACGAGAACACGTGCCAGTCATCTTCGATTTCCGGCCCTTCGGCCACAGTGAAGCCCATACGTGCGAAAATGTCTATCATCTCGTTCCGGACAAGGCTCAGCGGGTGGCGTGTGCCTGAGGGCATCGGGGTGGCCGAGCGGGTCAGGTCAATGGCTGCCTCCGCGTCGTTGTCGGAATCGGCGGAGCCTGCACGCAGGGCGTTGATGCGCTCGGTGGCCAAAGTCTTGAGCTCGTTCAGTTTCTGGCCCAGTTCCTTCTTCTGGTCGGCCGGCACATCGCGGAACTCGCTGAAGAGGGAGGTGACGAGGCCTTTCTTGCTCAGATATTTGATGCGCAGTTGCTCTACCTCCTGGGGTGACCCGGCGGTAAGATTCTCTATTTCTGCTTTTAACTCATTGATTTTCTCAATCATGGCGTAATCTTGTATTAAGTGGGGACACGCCCGCACCTGTTCAGACTGCAAAAATACAAAAAAATCCGAAACCCCGCAACCGCACTTTTGGCGGCCGGAGAAAATAGTTGTAAATTTGCAAAAAATCAATGTCGATGAAGAGAGTTGCCGTTTATTGTTCGTCGCGGGCTGATTTGCCCGCAGATGTTGTCGCGGGAGCCGAGCTTATAGCATCCTCTATAGGCCAGGCCGGCGGCGAGTTGGTGTATGGAGGAGTCGATGCGGGGCTTATGCACACCGTGGGCCGGGCGGCCAGGGACGCAGGGGCTCATGTGACGGGTGTGGTGCCCGAGGTGTTCGCCTCCCGCGCGGATGCTGTCTGCCACGAACTGGTGGAGGCCACGGACCTGAACGACCGCAAGGGCAAAATGATTGATATGGCCGATGTGTTTGTGGTGCTGCCCGGCGGCATAGGCACTATTGACGAATGGATTTCCACGCTTTCCCACATAATGGTGATGGAGAAGGCGGAGCCGGACGCCGACAGACCCATTCTGGTGTGGAACCACGAGGGTATGTACGACGGGGAGGTGCGTCAGCTTGCGGAGACCTCCCGCTCTGTCTATGCGCGAGGCAAGCGTGTGGACCGCAGCCTTGTCTTCGGCAGCGCGCACGAGCTGGCCGCGCATTTGCGTCTGCTTATCGAAGGGTAGCGGCTAAATTTTCAGCCAGGAGCCAGTCAAGAGGGGTGTCAAGGTCTACGGAACGGTCTGTGGGCATGGGATACATACGCCGTTTTTCAAACAGGCCCATGGGCTTGGCTCTGAGAGACTCCGGATTTATGACGTACACGGCTCCGTTGTATTCCCACACCTTTGGCGCATCCTGTCGGCGTGTATAAGTACCGGGACCCTTGGAGATGCGAAGGTAGCCGTCGGCGTCTGTTTCGAAAGCGTTGTAATAGGGATTGGTGGCGGCCTCCTTGACGGATACGACCATGTCCAGCGATGGAACGTACAGCTCCAGACAGCCTGCTATGTCCTCGGGGCATCGCAGCGGCGAGGTGGGTTGCAGCAGTACGAGGCGGTCGATGTCAGCGCCCTTGTCCTTATAGAAATCAAGAGCGTGGAGCATTACCTCGCGGCTTCCGGACTTGTCTGTGGCCAGTTCCGCCGGACGCAGGAACGGGACCTTGAGGCCGTAGTCTTCGGCTACCTGCCGTATCTCTTCGGAATCGGTGGACAGGCAGATTAGTTCGTCGGAAGAAAATGCTCTTGCATGGTCTATGGAGTGGCAGACAAGGGGTTTGCCGCAGAAGGACTTTATGTTCTTGCCAGGAATGCCTTTCGAGCCTCCGCGTGCGGGAATCAGATAGAGGGTGGCCATGGGTTGTGGTCTATGAATTTTTTGGGGAGGATGGTTGAAAAATCTGTGTCGAGAATAATGTCCGCCATCAGCGCCGGAGTGTCAGGGAGCATATATGGATTTGCCGTGTCCTTTGCCATTGCTTTGACTTCGGTGGAGAGTATCTTGCGTAAGCCGCCAAGTATTGATTCCCTGTCACCGTCTGCATGGATTACGCTCCCGGCACGTGCGCGTCCCCGTTGACGTATGCCTATGTCCAGAGTGGGAATGTGCATGGAGGGTACCTCTACTATGCCTCCCGAGCTGTTGCCTATCACGGCCTCCACGTGGTGCAGGACAGAGATGTAGCGTACACGGCCCAGGTTGGGGATTACTTTGTAATTTTCCGGGGAGCGGGCTGCAAATTCGTTCAGCATGGCTATGAGGAGAGCTGGGTCCGTATCGTTGTTGGGATGCGTGAACAGCACTCTCAGGTGTGGCATCTCGGCAAGGGCGTCCAGGAGTTCGCGGAGTTGTCGCTGCGGGCTGCGGGGGTCCAGGGTGGCCGTGTGCATCGTGCATAGGAGTGTGGGGGGAGTGAGCTTGAACTCTATCGATTTCTCCAGCTCGTCTAATGGCAGGGGAACGGTGTTCAGGATGTTATGCACGCCTAAGGCCCCTGTGTGGAAAACCTTAGCTTCATCTTCGCCCATGCTTATTACTCGCCGGCGGTATTCGGGAGTCTCGCACAGATGCAGGGAGGACAGCTTGGTGATGGCGTGTCGGAAGGAATCGTCAAACGCTCCCTCGGAGACGGCCCCTCCGGCAATGTGTACCGCCGGGATGCGGCATAAGGATGCGGCCATGGCGATGGCGAGCATTTCGAAGCGGTCTCCGAGGCACACCAGGCAGTCGGGTCTCAGGCGCGAGAGCGCGTCGGAAAACCCTGTGAGGCAGGCTGCGGCTTCTTGTGCCGGAGTCTCCGGAGTCCTTATAGCCGCGTCTATCATGAATCCGTCCGCCTCTATTTCCCGGTATGTCAGTCCCATAGACTCCATGAAGTGCATTCCCGATGCCAGGATGCGGACATCGGCGCCGCGCGAGCGGAGTTCGCCGGCAAGCGGGGAGAGGATTCCCCAGTCGGCGCGGGTCGTGGTGGCGAAGGCTATACGCATGGCTCAGGAGAGGGAAATGGGTTCGTCGGCGGCGAAATCGCGCGGAGCGGCCATTCCCAGGACATCGTCCCAAAGCATGGGCGAGACACCGTTGCCGGGACGCTTTACGGTTATGTTTTCTTCGCTGAATTTCTCTCCTTTCCGGATAGGCGTGAGTGCGACTATGCTTTTGCGGGCCACGGCCATATTCTTTCGCTCGCTCTGGCTGACTCTCTTTTCGGGGGAGCCGAGAGCTGTCTCTATATTGCGGATAGCCTTGACCATAGCGGCCAATTCGTCAGGTTCGAGGGAGGCGCGGTGGTCGGGTCCGGGGAGTTGCCGAGAGAGTGTGAAGTGTTTCTCTATGACCGACGCTCCCAGGGCCACGGCGGCTATGGGCACCTCTATGCCGACGGTATGGTCCGAGTAGCCTATACGTACGCCTAACTCGGCGGCCATGGTCTGCATGGCCCGCAGATTCACGTCGCGCATGGGGGTGGGGTACTCGGTGTTGCAGTGCAGCACGGTTATGTCTTCGCGTGTCAGCGGGCCGGCGGTCAGTACCTCTATGGCCGTGCGTATCTCGGGGATTGTGGCCATTCCTGTGGAGAGAATGACAGGGGTCTTTCCGGCAGCTATCTTCCGCAGGTAAGGGAGGTTTGTAATTTCTCCCGATGGGACTTTCATATAGTCCTGACCCAACTCCTGCAGCAGGTCGACGCTCACAAGGTCGAAGGGCGTGGACATGAAGCCTATGCCGGCCTCTTGGCACAAGTCTTTAAGGTCCTTGTAAGCCGAGAGAGGCAGGTGTATGGCCTTGCACATCTCTAATTGTGAGCGCTCGGCGCCGTCCGTGTCTTTCTGGTATTCGGCCTTGGGTGCATAAGTGGAAATCACCAGCTCGGGCACGGCGGTCTGGAACTTTATATAGTCGGCGCCTGCCTCTTTGGCGGCCAACACCATTTGCCGCGCACGCTCCATAGAGCCGTTGTGGTTCACACCGGCTTCGGCTATAATCAAAGTATGCTCAGTCATTTTTATCGGTTTTTAAAGAAAACCACTTCTTTCCAGTAGCGGGTCATGAGTGTGCCGTCTGTCCAGTCATCGCAGGGTGAGATAGGCACGTCCATCGATTCCTGTAGTATATAGTCAGTGAAGGGGGCTCCGGCATATATGGAGCATACCACACCTCCGCCGAGACGGGGGTTCACCTCCATGAGCAGGAAGCGCTCTCGGTCCAGGTCGTGAAGGAATTGCAGGGTGACGGGCCCGCGAAGGTCGAAGGCTTCTATTACCTGGACGCACATCTTTTGCAATTCGGCGTCGCGGCAGGTAATGGTGCGCGTCACCTCGCCTCCCATCACTTCCAGGCGTATGCGGGGCACCGCACACATCACTTCCCCTTTTGCGGAGACGTAGCAGTCCACTGTGTACTCCTCGCGGTGGGAAATGTATTCCTGAATCAGGTAGTCGCTTATGTTATGCAGGTGCATCAGGTCCTCTATGTTGTGGAACACCTTTATGCCTCTGGATGCGGAGCCGTGACGCGGTTTGGCTATAGCCGGAATCGAGGCGGTGAGGACGCTGTAAGTGGTGGGAATGGCAATCCCGGCTTCTTTGAAAGCCCTGGCGGCCTCCACCTTGTCGAACATCATCGCGGCCACACTTGGCTCGCTCACAGGTACAAACACCTCAGGCAACAGAGCGGAGCAACGGGCGGCAATCTCTATGGCGCCGTCCACGAAAGGGAGGATTATGTCTACTTCCTTATCCTTGCAAATCCGCACGATGTGGTCCACCACCCCGGGGTCGGACCACTTGAGGCCTGTAATGACTTCGGCCACGGATGCGATGGGCACGTCGGTAGATAATTCGTAGCTCAGTATGTCTACTTGATGTCCCAGCCGGGCACCGCTCTTCTTGAGCAGTTCGGCTATGGAGACGCGACGCGCGCCTCCCAGCATCATTACTACGGTCCGGTTGCTTCTCATTGATTGTAAATGTTTGATTTATACATTTTCAGGTTCTCCGGGTCGGTGAACCAGTCTATTGTCTTCCTCAGTCCCTGTTCCAGGGTATATCGGGGTTCCCAGCCGGTGAGGGCGCGCAGCTTCCCGGCCGAGCCGAGAAGACGGCGTACCTCGCTCTTGGACGGACGCAGACGCGCCGGGTCGGTGACCCACTTCACGTCGGCCTCCATCAGGGAGGCTATGGTGCGGAGGGTCTGCTCCATTGTCACTTCGCGCTCTGTGGCTATGTTGATTTCCTGTCCGGCCACTTTTTCCTTGTCGGCACGTGCTATGGCGAGGAATCCTCGGGCGGTGTCCTCGACAAAGTTGAAGTCGCGTGTCGGGGTGAGGTCTCCCACTTTGATTTCACGCTCGCCGTCGGCTATCTGCGTGATGATGGTGGGGATGATGGCGCGGGCGCTTTGGCGCGGGCCGTAAGTGTTGAACGGGCGCACTATCGTCACCGGGAGGGAGAATGCGTTGTAGAAGCTCATGGCTATTGCATCGGCGCCAATCTTGGTGGCGGAATAGGGACTCTGTGGCTGACGGGGATGCTTCTCGGTGATAGGCACTTCGAGAGCGGTGCCGTAGACCTCGCTGGTGGAGGTCACCAAAAGACGCTCCACACCCATATCCCGTGCGGCCTGACACATATTCAGAGTACCCTTGATGTTGGTGTCCACGTAGGAGTCGGGGGCGACGTAGGAATAGGGAATGGCGATGAGTGCCGCCAGATGAAAGACTATTTCCACATCGCGGCAGATGTGACGGCAGAAGTCCGGGTCGCGCACGTCGCCGCAGACCACCTCCAGATTGGGATGATGCACTTGTTCGAGCCATCCCCAGTTGTTGAAAGAGTTATATTGTGCCAGCGCACGCACTTTATATCCGTTGCGCAGAAGCAGTTCAGTGAGGTGTGAGCCGATGAAACCGTCGGCTCCCGTTACCAATACATGATTCGTTACCATTTGTGGAAAGTGTAAATTACAGTTCCCTCCTGATAGCTTAGCACCAGTTCGCTCCGTGTGAACCTGAGTATGTCAAGCTCGCAGACACGGGGTAGGCCTGTCACGGGGCGCGGAGGGAAATCAGGGTCGGTGAAGGACAGGAACAGTGTATTGTCTTCGATGCGGTAAGAGCCGAAGCTCTGATAGACCACATTGTCGGCCTGCACTTCCTTCATTTCTATCGTATTGTTTTGGAAAGCCCAGAAAACATTTCCTTCGTAGGAGGGGTCATCCACCCCGGCGCGGGTGACGCTCACCAGCTTCCAGAGGCCGAACTGCCTGCCTATGTCGCCGTCGTTGCGGGTACAGGCCCCGGTGAGCAGCAGGCAGAGCAAAATGAGGAAATACAGTCTGCGGACTTTCATTTTAATCTTATGGGGATTACGTAGTTTGCTTTTATAAGGGCGCCTACATTGTCTCCGTAGAGGGAGCCGGCGTCAAATGCTACGGCGGCCGAGAGGGTGAGGCCCGGCACCGATGCGGGTTTGAATGTGGCTTCCGCCATCGCCGATGTGTCATGACGCTTACGGAGCGCGGGCAGGAAGGGGGTGCCCCACGAGGTGCGGTAAGAGAAGAGGGCACGCCAGCCCAGGTGAGGCCAAGGCTGACCTTCGGCTCCGAGGTGGAAGCCCCGCACTCGGTTGTCTGTGAAGCGCATATAGCCGTCGGTATTGTAGATTGGAGACTTTATGAACGGTGTGCCGATGGACATTCCGTAGTTTGCCCATCCGTTGTACATATAATTGTTGTAGTAGTCGTCGGCGCCGGTGGCTTCGCCGGTGATTGTGGTGCCGGGAAAGTCGCCGGGGGCCCAGTGCGAGGGACCGCTCTGATTGGTGAAATCTATGTATTCGGCCAGTACAGCGGTCACGGCCTTGTCTTCCGGGGGAAAACGGTATTCCAGGCCCCATACTCCGTCGAAGCCATTGAGTTTTCCGATTCCGGAGCCGTCTTCCCAGGGTGACTGCATATAGCCTTTCAGTTCCGAACCGTTGCGGAATCGGTATGTCAGCACAAGGTCCCAGGAACCGAGGTGGTTGCCGCTGTAATAATCTATGTCCCCCTGAGCCGAGGAGGAGCCGCCGGTCCAGGGAAACAAGGCGTTGGCGAAGTCCTTGAATTTCACCTTATTCTCCAGAGAAGAGGTCACCACGCCTTGAGAATATGTCTGCCAGGTGCCTCCGAATTGTGCCGCTTGCTGCATACCTACGGTCACATAGAAGGGTTTCCGGGGATTGCTGCGCAGGTAAAGGCGCGAGTAATGTATATATACTCCGGTGGTGATGAAGGAATTGTAGTAATTGTAGTGGTCTTTCAGCCAATCGGAGTCCGCCATTTTGCCGTAAGCCAGTTCTCCCTGAATCTGCACCCATCCTTTGGTGAGGGGAATGTCCTGGAAGTCGATGAAACCGGCGCGCACCTGCGGAATGGGCCTGGCGTTGCGACTCATGACAAGGTCGCCGCTGCCAAGAGCGGAGTCGAAGAGACAGTCAGCCTGCGGTTTCATGCCCGCGTACAGGAAGATGCCCCGGTATTTTACTCCGGCCCAGGCCTCGCGCAGGCTTGCATAGCCGGGATGGCGTCCTCTTTCGGCAAACCGGCCTTCGGAGGAGTCCCATTGGCGGTAGTCCACATCGGAGGTGTAACCGGCCGACATTGCCGCGCCGAAGCCGTACTCGAAGCGTCGCTGTGTGAGCAGGGGGCGCTCCACACGCAGATACTCCTGAATACCCTGTCCCTGGACTGTGAGCGCTTCGGAGTTGGACGCTATGTAGTAAGGCGCGAACTCGCCGGAACTGAAGTTCGCTATTGTGGTGAAGTCCAGACTGAAGAGAGGACGTGTGGCCGGTACGAGAGAGTCTGGCGTTTCAGCGGCATGTATGCTGGGGAGGGTTCCTGCGAGCAGCAGGACCAGGGAAAGGAAGCGTGGTTTATTTCCCATTGTAGGTGCCTATATGGCGGTTTTTCTTGCTTTCGAAAATCTCGGAAATGGCAAAGAAAATGCCGCTTTCCTCCACATCGCCGAACTCATGGTTGATGGCGGTGCCGAACATTTTCATCGTGGGGGAGAGGCTCATATATGCGTTCATCAGAGGGGGAATGTTCAGCCCGTATTCGCGTATGGCGTGGTTCAGTATTTTGTAATCTTCCTTGAAGGTGGAGCCGCTGAAGAGAGCTGCCAGGACAGCGCCGTCGGTCTCCATGTCCAATGGTTCTATGGGGCGCACCAGTCGGTCGTTGTCGGGGAAATGCTTGTGCAGGAAATAGAGAAGCATATCGCGGCACTCGCGGTTATAGCTCGGGTACATGGTCGCCTTGCCGAAGAGGTATCTGATGTCCGGGTTCACCACGGTCAGAGCGCCCAGTCCGTCCCACAGATTGTCCAACGCATACAGGGCGCGGGTACCGGCTTTGCTGCTTTGGTATTCAAGGGTGACGAAGGAGCGCCCCAATTCAATGGTATGCGGGAGGAATTCTTTGATGAAGACGGGGGAGAAGCGGAACATGTGGGAGGAGGCTATACGCGGCACACCTTCCTCGGAAATCTGTATGTCTTTGCCGAGGATGAAACGGTATCCGCCTATGATTTCACGCTCCTGGGGATTCCAGACTATGAGCTGGCGGCAGGGCGGATTCATGGTGTCGAACTCGTCGATGTCGCAGTCTTTGCCTGTGCCGCCTCCGGCATCGCGGAAGGCTATTTCCCGCAGGCGCCCTATCTCGCGCATTGTGTTGGGGGCACAGAAAGCATCCACAATGTAGATTTCATTGTCTGCCTTGTTGGTATGTCGCAGTCGTCTCTTTTCGGTGAGTTCTGCTTCCAGCAGCTCACGGGCAACGGGTTGTATTACCTCCTTCATAGGTGCGAAATTAGTAAAAAACTGTGAAAACTCCAAACTCGGGGAATGTACTGAGACTATTTTCCGAGCAGATACTGTATTAGGAGAGACCAGCCGACAATCCCTATGCAGACAGCCATTCCGGCCCACATACGGGCCGTGCGTGCCGTTTCGTGGGCTTCCTTTTCCATCCCGGCGGCCCATAATTTACGGCTTTTGCGGGAGAGAAGCAGGGCCGGTATGCCGAGCGGGAACAGCAGAAGGATAGCGAGGACCGACAACCATACGGGCAACGGGCTCGGCGGTATCCCCTGTTCTATTTTCTCTTCTTCCGGGTCCTTCGCCGTCCGGGCTATCTGTTCGCCTACGTTGGCGTAAAATTCGCGACGTTTCATGCCTTTGTAGTCGCTGTCGTCCATCAGTCGGAACTCCTTATGGGCGTTTTCGTCCGCACCGCCTGTGTTTTCGGCGGTGGGGTGCATGAGGTCGAATATGCGGTTGCGGAAAAAGCGGCAGATGTCGGCCACCTCACTGGCCTGTTGCCAGTCGGACATGCCTTTGCACCAGACGTATGTGTCGGGTGTTAGGCCTGCTTCCACCAGCTCGGGCAGTTCCATCGGACCCGTCTGGGTGTCGTTGATTATTGCGTAATACTTCATTTCAGGACTTTTTGGTTAGAAATACCAGTTGCTTCGGACCAGTGAGGGCACACCGGGAGCGGCCTCGTCTGCTTTTGTGCCGGACACTCCCAGCACACGGCGTATGCTCATGGGCTTGTCCGTATACAGCTCTTCATTGCCGGATGCCCGCTCATTCATGCGGCATATACGCACATGGCCCGAGCTGTGAATTATTCTTTCATCCCCCAGATATATAGCCACATGGTTTACCCGGCCGTTGTCGCCGTAGAACACCAGGTCTCCGGGCTTAGCATCAGAAATGCCGTCCACGGCCTCGCCGCACTTTATCTGCATGGAAGTGTCGCGCGGAAGCAGCATCCCGGCGGCCATGTAAGCCGTCTGGGTAAAACCCGAGCAGTCAGGGGCGAGCGAGGAGGTGCCGCCCCATAAGTAAGGGGCTCCGAGCATACTCATGGCCACGGCTATCACTTCTGAGGCGCCGCTTCTGGAGCAGGCCTGCTCCCAATCCTCGGTGCTGCGGTAAAAGTCGGAGGCCCTCGCGAAGTGATTGTTTCCGTCCGGTGTCGTCACTTCCAGCCATCCCGGTTCCACTTCCGCCTCGTCTGAAGTGGAGAGAAACACTCCGTAAGTGCAATATCCGTCAGGCTCGTACGCCTCGTTGTAGAGTCTTGATGTCCAGTTCTTGCACACCGCGCGGGGAGTCTGGCGCCATCTGGCCATATCGGCTTCGGAACGTAGCTTGACAGTGTTGGAGCGTACCCACCCGGTGTATCCGTCAGGTGTGTTCACTTTGTACCAGTCGCCTTTCTTTTCTGTAATCTTCAAAGGGGTGGCGAGGATAGCCTGGGATACCTGTTCGGAGGAGTGTGCCGGAGTGGCACGCAGACATGTGACAGGTATGCCGACCTGTGCCCATTGCTCTGCGTGAGCCGCGAACACCGCTATACAGGCTATCAATACAGATAGAAACTTTCTCATATAATTTCAAATTCCGCCACTGCGAGGCACAGACCGGCTGCCGCAGCGATGACGGCCCCGCAAGAAGCGCCCAAAGATATGCCTGATTTGAAGGCTTGGTTTTTAACGCTGTCGGATTTGCCGAGCAAGTAGAAGACAAAGGAGACGATAGTCAGTGACAGAGGTGCGCCGGCGCATACGAGGATAAGTTTCAGTACATCGCCGGTGGAATAATAACGGCTATTGGCTATGGTGACTGCGATTACCGCTGCGGTGAGGATGGCTGACAGGATGGACCAGATGTAGCCCGGGATTTTGTCGTCTCCGTTTTGGGTGACGTAAATCTCCTGGTTCGGGGTAATGGATGTTTTAGCCTGACTTAGAAGTCGTTCCAGCTCCTTTACTTCCGAAGCCTGTGTCCAGTTAGTGAGTCTGTCGTGCCATACCAGGGAATCCGGTGCCAGTCCGAGGCCTATAAGCCGGGACTCTTTTACGGGACCCACTTCCCGGTTGTTGACCGCGATATACCATTCTATATCTTCATCTTCGCAAACAGGAGGCTCGGCGATTGTGCCTGGGGGAGGGGGAGGAGTGATTCCGGTGTATGCCTCGGCTGTATTCCGGGTATACTGTTGCACAGGTGGAGGAGGTGTCTCGCGTTTTTCGCGGGCCTCGTTTTCTGTTTTCTCAAGGTATGCCTGTATTTCAGGCACATCGTCCGCATTCCGCCAATCGGGCCATCCGTCAGCCCACACGAGGGAGGCCGGGTTCAGGCCGTATTCCTCCATCTCCCGGATTTCCAGGGGACCATGGTTTTCGTTGTTATGGAATATGTAATATTTCATTGCCGAAATAATTGTTATGCGGCAAAGTTACAAAAAATCCCATTCCCATGCAACGAGCTATTTATTTTTAGGCGTGCGGTGAAAGGATGTCACAATAAAACGGCCGTATTTCAGTTACTAAGAAAGGAAAGAAATATTTTTTCCGCACACTACGTTCCATTGCAATGAAGATTACATTCAGATATTTAGCATTTGCGGTACTGGCGATGGGTATCGCGTCGCCGGTTTTGGCCGACAATGACATAAAGGACAATGAGTTCAACCCGGTGAATACCGGTGTCACCACCTTGGGAATCACCCCCGATGCCCGAGGCTCCGCCATGGGTAACCTGGGCGCGGCCACCGACCCGGACATCAATTCCCAGTTCTGGAACCCTTCTAAATATGCTTTCGCTTACAGCAGCGGCGGTCTGGGAGTGTCCTATACTCCCTGGTTGCGCAAGTTGGTGAACGATATCTTTTTGGCCGACCTGTCCGGCTACATGAAGTTGGGTAGCGGCGACAATCAGGCGATTTCGGCTTCGTTCCGTTATTTCTCGCTCGGAGAGGTGACAAACAACGACGGCGAGGGTGCGGTCATACAGACCATCAATCCCTATGAGCTGGCGTTTGATGTCGGTTATTCCCGTAAATTGTCCGAGAAATTCTCAATGGGCGTGGTGCTTCGCTATATACTGTCGGACCTTTCCTACAATGACGCATATTCCGGCGAGCAGACCACTGCCGCCTCGGCTTTCGCCGCCGACATATCCGGTTACTATGTCACTTACCCTATGGTCGGACGCAACGAGTGTCAGTTTGCCTGGGGTTTCAATATATCCAACATAGGTTCGAAGGTGAGCTATAACCACGGCACCAACAATGCCTTCCTGCCCACCAACCTGCGTCTGGGCGCCAGCTTCATGTTCCCGCTTGCCGACTACAACACCCTGGCTTTCGGCCTGGACCTGAACAAACTGCTTGTGCCCACCAAACCGCGCGCCAAAGATTATGACATGGAGAGCCAGGAGGGTCAGGAAGAGTATGAGAAGGCGCTGGACGACTGGGAGAACATGTCCCCCATCACCGGTATCTTCAAGAGCTTCTCCGATGCTCCGGGCGGCTTTAAGGAGGAACTTCAGGAAATCAATTTCTCCTTAGGCGCGGAGTATGCCTACAATCAGCAGTTCTTCGCCCGTCTGGGCTACTATTACGAGAACGCCAACAAGGGTGGTCGTTCATACTTCGGCATAGGTGCCGGCTTCTCTCTGAACGTGGTGCGTCTGGATGCCTCCTACATGATTGCCACAGCGCAGAGTTCCCCTTTGGACCAGACACTGCGCTTCACCCTGTCCTTCGATATGGACGGTCTGAAGGATTTGATTGGAAAACGCCGCAAATAAAAGGGCTTAAAACACAAGAGATATGAAAATACGTGTCGGTCTGGGATATGATGTGCATCGCTTCGCCCCCGGAAGGGAGCTGTGGCTGTGCGGTGTGAAAGTGCCTCATACCGAGGGGTTGGCGGGACACAGCGATGCTGACGTGGCTCTGCACGCCCTGTGCGACGCCCTGCTCGGCGCGGCATCCTTGCGCGATATAGGATATCACTTCCCAGACACCGATGCCGATTATAAGGACGCTGACTCCAAATTGCTGCTCGCCCGTGTTGTGGGGTTGATAGAGGATAAGGGCTATAGCGTCGGTAATGTGGATGTTACCGTCTGCGCGCAGACACCGAAGCTCAGCCCTCACATTGACAGGATGCGTCAGACAGTGGCTGCCATTCTGAAGGTGGAACCGGACGATGTAGGCATCAAGGCCACCACTACCGAAGGCCTCGGCTTCACAGGCCGTAAAGAGGGTATAGCGGCATACGCTACCTGTCTGATTATTAAAGATTGATGAGAAAACCCTCGTTTAAGGACATATTGGTTTCCCTCGGGTTCCTTGTGGTACTCGCAGGAGTGGTATTCGCAGGCAAATGGGCGTGGGACACTTACCGCAACCCCAAGGCCGAAGTGGATTTTTCCAAGTATCCGGTCAGAGGTATCGACGTGTCTTCTCACAACGGCGAGATAGATTTTGACAAAGTCCGGGAATCCGGCATCGGTTTTGTCTGGATTAAGGTGAGCGAAGGGGAGACCTTCCGCGACGCCTCTTTCTCCAGAAATTATGAGGCTGCCGAAAAGGCGGGACTGCGTACGGGCGCTTACCACTTTTTCCGCTTTGACTGCGACGGGGTAATGCAGGCCATGAACCTTTGCAAGGCGTTGAACGGTGTCCGTCCGGGTATGGGTGTGGCGCTGGATGTGGAGTTGGAAAACAATGCGACGGATGTGGACGATGACGTGATTGTGTCCAATCTCGAGAGTATGGCCGACTATCTTGCCATGCGCGGCTTGCCGGTGACTTTTTACACAAACAAAGAGGGGTATTCCAGGTTTATCAAAGACCGTTTTTCGGAGTATCCGATATGGATATGCTCATTTTCTGACGGGGAGCCTATGGATGACGGGGAATCCTGGGTATTCTGGCAGTTTTCCCATACCGGCAAGGTGGACGGCATAGAGGGGAAAGTGGACGAGAATGTGTTCAATGGCAGTGCTGCCGACCTGCGGCGCTTTCCTTTCTGAAAAAAAGCAGTATTTTTAAACAGCTTCGAAGTAGGTGTTTAGCAATAATTAACTCTTCGCGCGCGTTATATATGCGGCAAAGTATGTATCTTTGCAAACCGGGACATGCGTTTTTGCGTATTCTCCGTAAACACCGACATCTCTATATGCTGAAAATACATTACCACATACCTGCGCTGGCGCTGGCCCTGATGGGCGGTGTCGGCTTTTCTGCCCAAGAGGCATCGGCACTTCCTGTAGACCACTATGCGCAATCCTCGCGAATGGCACAGGGCAAATGGGTGAAGATTCGGGTCAAGGAGGACGGGATGCAGTTCTTGAGCAACGACCAGCTCAAGAAAATGGGCTTCTCCTCCCCGAGTCAGGTGCGTGTCTATGGCTATGGCGGACGCCGTCTGCCACAGACGCTCAACGCCTCCACCGTTGACGACCTCCCGTTGCAGCCCTGTCTGCGTACGGCTGACGGAATAGCCTTTTTCGGTACGGGAACGGTGAACTGGCTTCTGAAGAACGGCACCGTCACCCATGAGCAGAATCCCTACAGCACGTCCTCTTACTACTTTCTCAGTGACGCGCCTTTGCGTGAAGGGGAGACCGAAGAGCCGAAGCCTCTTAAGACAGCTTACGGCTCGGATGACCCGCGCGTCAGCTCCGCCACACAATACCTGCTCCACGAATCCGAACTCGTGTCTGCCGGAGAGTCCGGCTCTGACCTGTTCGGCGAGGACTTCCGTACCACCGCTACCCGTACATTCACATTCGATGTGCCCGGCGCGGTGAACGAGGATGTGGACTTTAATGTGGCCTTCGCCGCCAAAGCCGGTGGCGGGGCGACGGTGACTTACAGCATAGGTGACGACGAAATCGGGACAACGAGTATAAGCGCCTCCGTGTCAGGCAGTATTTATACGGCTATAAACTGTACCCGTCTTGAGGGCTATCAGAGTGAACCGGGCAAGAGTGCGCTGACAGTGCGTTTTGCCGGCACCGGAGTGGTTACAAATGCTTTGCTTGACTTCATAGAGTGTTCTTATGAACGCGCCCTCGGCAAGACCAAAGGGGAACCCCTGCTATTCCATTGTGATGTGAAGGATGGCTCTCATCCGGTATTCTCGGTGGCGGGTGTGGAAAGCGGTACCCTTATCTGGGATGTCTCGGACCCGGCGGCTCCGGTGCCCCTGTCTTACGACCTGGAAGGCGACACGGCGCTGTTCGCGCCGGCCGGCACGGGCCTGCGCCGCTATGTCGTCTTCACTTCCGGAGACACCTTTCTCCCTACCGAGACTTCCGGCAGTGTCGGCAATCAGGACCTCCATGCCCTGGAGACACCCCAGATGCTGATTATTTCTCCCAAAGAATATAAATCTCAGGCTGACAGAGTGGCGCAGCTTCATGCCGAAACGGACGGCATGAAGGTGTATGTCCTCACACCTGAAGAAATATACAACGAGTTCTCGAGCGGCGCGCCGGATGTAACCGCTTTCCGCAAGCTGATGAAGATGTGGTACGACCGTTCCGCCGGTCTGCCGGAAGACAGCCGTTTCGGTTACTGCCTGCTCATGGGCCGTGCCACCTACGACCAGCGCAAGCTCACGGACGCTCTGCGTAACTCTTCCTATCCGCGTGTGCTTACCTGGGAGAGCAATGTCAATCATCAGAGCGGACGTCCCATTCTGACCGATGAGAACTCATACGTCAGTGACAACTACATAGCCATGCTTAAGGATTGCGACACATTCAATATGAGCGAGGGCAAGCTCTGCGTGGGCGTCGGCCGTATGCCGGTCAAGTCCGTCAGCGAGGCCCGTATCCTCGTGGACAAGCTGATTAAGTATGTCAAGACTCCTGACTATGGTTCCTGGCGAAATAATGTGCTGATACTGGCGGATGACGGAGACAACGCGGTACACGCTACCCAAAGTCAGGATATGTATAGCAGGATGCTTGATAACGGCGGCGGTCATAACCTGTACGAGAGAATGTACATAGACGCATACGAATATGGCACGGGTTCCTACAAACAGACATATCCGCAGGCCAAGACCCGTATGCTGAAGCTGATTGACGAGGGCCTGGCGTTATGGACTTACATAGGACACGCCAACCCCACGTCGCTCACAGCCGAGGATATGTGGAACTACACGGACCTTACGTCCATGACCAACAAGCGGTGGCCGGTGTTCTACACTGCCTCCTGCGAGTTCCTGCGTTTCGACTCCGACGCGGTGTCCGGATGCGAGTCCATGTGGCTGCATCCCGATGCCGGTATCATAGCCGCCATAGCCGCCAACCGCAAGGTTTACGTCATGCCTAACGGGAATGTAAGCAACGCCTTGGGGCGCAATTATTTCCGCAGGGGGAGCGACAATCTGCCCCGCCGTCTGGGACGCGTCTATATGGATGTGATTAACGATGTGGGCAACGATGACAACAAGCATCGCTTTGCTCTGATGGGAGACCCGGCCATGCGTGTGGCCCTCCCATCTTATCAGGTCAAGGTCGAGAATCTTGCCGGGGTGGAGATAGACGATGTGGCGGATGCCGCCGATTATCCGGTGGTGCCAGGCCTAAGTAAGATGAAGGTGACCGGTTCGGTCCTTAACCAGGACGGCACTCCGGCTACCGATTTCAACGGTTCGGTAGTGCCTGTGCTGTACGACGCCGAGATAGTGGTGACCACCAATGGCCATACCACAAATGCCGACAAGACCGACGGCAAGGTCATAAGCTACAACGACCGCAAAAACCGTCTGTTCACCGGCAACTTTCCGGTGAAGAACGGCAAATGGGAGGCTACCTTGCTCCTTCCCGAGGAAATAGAAAACAACTTCACTCAGGCGCGAATCACGTTCCACGCGGCCCCGGAGGCTGACAGTACGTTGCCTGATGCCATAGGCTCTACCGACAGGTTCTACGTCTATGGTTGGGACGATGTGGAAGAAGAGGATACCAAAGCTCCTGAAATTCAGTATATGTACCTGAATAACAGTGCGTTCCGTCCCGGCGTGGCCGTAGGTCCCGACCCGGTGTTCAAGGCCAAGGTGCGCGACGAGAGCGGCATCAACATATCCACCAGCGGCGTGGGCCGTATGCTCACAGTCATAGTCGACTCGGAGAAGGTCTTCAGCAATCTGGCCGACTATTTTGTCACCGAAGCCAACGACCCTTCCTCAGGCACTATAAGTTACCCGCTTACAGGCCTTGTGGAGGGAGAGCATGAGCTTGAATTCCTGGTATGGGACAACGCCGGCAACAGTACCCGTGGCTCATTCGCTTTCCGCATTGCTCCGCAGAGCGAGATTCCGGACCTGGACATCTACACGGATGCCAGCCCCGCCATCAGTTCGGTTACCTTCTATATCAACTCCGACGAGGCTGTCCGGGGTCTGGTGGAGGTATTTGACCTTTCCGGGCGCAGAGTGTGGTTCTCAGAGGCTCCGCACAACGACGGCGCCCTCTCCGTGAAGTGGAATCTGAGTGATGCCGGCGGCTCAAGAGTGCCCCGAGGCATATATCTTTACCGCGCCACCGTTACCGATGCCACCGGAAAAGAGCGCCGGGCTACTAAGAAATTTGCCGTGGGCAATCCCTGAGGCAGCCAACCGGTGACACTGTCTGTGGATTGCCGGAGAGGCCAGGAGGCCGATTTTGCAGTCTCGCCGGAATTTGTTAATTTTGACACCTGAAAATGCCTGTTTCCCTTAAGACCGCTTTCCGCCGGAACAGCGCATACAACCCGTGAATGACTAATACTGACAATTACATATTGCCCGAGCCTACGCTGAGACGTATGCCGTGGTATCTTGCTTACATTGAAATACTTAAAGCTACAGGAGAGGAGACCGTCTCCACCACCCGTATCTCGCGGGCTCTGAATGTGGACTCCTCGCAGATAGCCAAGGACCTGTCCTTTCTCAACATCAAGGGAAAGACAAGAATAGGTTACGACATATCCGTACTGGCGGATGCGCTGAGAGACTTTCTCGGCTTTTCCTGCGTACACAACGCCATAATCGTGGGTACCGGTTCTTTGGGCGGCGCTTTGCTTCATGACAAAGGCCTTGCCAAGTACGGGCTTAAGATTGTGGCCGGTTTCGATGTCGACCCCGACCTCATCGGGACCACTGTCAGCGGAGTGCCTGTGTATTCCGTGGACGATATGGAGGATGTGCGACGTGCCACAGGAGCCGACATAGGTATACTTACGGTGCCGGCCCACAAGGCTCAGCTCACTGCCGACATAATGGTAAGTACAGGTATCAAGGCGATATGGAATTTCACTCCTTACAGGGTGCGGGTGGCCGAGGGAATAGTCATGGCCAATACCTCGATTTATGCGCATCTCGCACTTATTTATAATCGGCTTAACGCCGACATAAGCGCTTGTTGAGAAACGATGAAAATCATAGCTCTGTGGAATAATTACTCGGAACGGGACATCGCTCCCGCCCAGGCGGAACCCTTGGCCGTATGCTGGCTTACGGACTCCTGCCTGCTTCGCGAGCGCCGACCGTTCTATGTGCCCGGGTTCGACACGGATTTCCGTCTTTTCCCCTCGCTGGCTATACGTATAGACCGGCTCGGCAAAGGAATAGAGCCCCGTTTCGTGAAGCGTTACTGGAACGAGGTATCCCTATGGCTCAATGCCCGTGCCTGCGACTTGTCGGCGGAACTGGCTGCCAAAGGATTGCCGCAGGCCAATGCCGTGTCTTTCGATTGTTCGCTGGTGGCGTCTCCCTTTTGGGAAATGACTCCCGAGCAGTGTATGGAGGCCCGCTTCACCGTCAGCCGCAATGGTATGCCGGAGCAGGTCTGGGATGCCGGGAACCTCCTGAAACAACCCGATGAGGCTATTTCCGAAGTAAGCCGCCACAACACGCTCAAGACCGGGGACATATTCCTGCTCGGGTTCCCTGAGCAGGGTGTGGCCGTGAAGCCCGGAGACAGCATACAGGTACGTCTCGATGCCCCGGGAGAACCAAAAATCATCACTGAGTTCAAAATAAAATGAGCAGTGAAGTAAAACAGAGAAGTATTGTAACGATAAGTAACGAGATAGACTATGTCTGAAGAATTGTCAACCGGACTCTTCGCGCTGGCCGACGGACAGGAACAGCCCGCCAAGCCCTCCTCTGCCGGCGGATACGACGAGAGCGCTATAGTCACCCTTGCGTGGAATGAACACATGCGCCGCCGTCCCGGTATGTATATCGGTAAGCTCGGTGACGGCTCTCATGCGGAGGATGGCATATATGTCTTGCTTAAAGAGGTGATAGACAACTCTATAGACGAGTTCAACATGGGCTTCGGCAAGCAGATAGACATTACTGTGGAGAATGGTACCTGCACGGTCAGGGACTATGGCCGTGGTATTCCCTTGGGTAAAGTGAAACAGGCCACTTCCGACGTAAACACCGGCGGTAAGTTCGACTCCAAGAGTTTTCAGAAGTCCGTAGGCCTGAACGGTGTCGGCATCAAGGCGGTAAACGCGCTCTCTACCGAATGTGAGGTGATAAGCTATCGCGACGGCGAATGTGTGCGCGTACTCTACAACCGTGGCGACTTAGTGGAACACACCGGACCTGAAAAGACTGAAGAGCCTAACGGCACATACGTGCGCTTCACCCCGGACCCCACACTCTTCCGCGACTACGCTTACCGCATGGAGTTCGTGGAGACGATGGTGAACAATTACACTTACCTTAACACCGGTCTGTCGCTATATCTTAACGGCAAGCGTTTCATCTCCCGCCACGGTCTATTGGACCTGATTTCAGAACGCCTCACCTCTGAACCGTTGTACCCGGTCATCCATCTTAAAGGGGAGGACATCGAGATTGTCCTTACCCATACCGAGCAGTACGGCGAGGAATACTACTCCTTCGTCAATGGCCAGCATACCACTCAGGGCGGTACGCACCTTTCCGCCTTCAAGGAATGGGTGAGCCGCACTATCAAGGAGTATTTCGGCAAGAACATGGAGTACACCGACATCCGCAACGGAATGGTGGGCGCGGTGAGCGTCCGTATCCAGGAGCCTGTCTTCGAGAGCCAGACCAAGACCCGTCTCGGAAGCAGGGAGATAGCTCCGGACAGCACTGTCACTGTCAATAAATTCGTGGGTGATTTCGTAAAAAAGGACTTGGATGACTATCTGCACAAGAACCTTGAGGTGGCCGATGCGATGCTGCATAAGATACAGCGCAGCGAGAAGGAGCGCAAGGAGCTGGCCGGAGTGGCCAAGCTGGCGCGCGAGCGTGCCAAAAAGGTAAGCCTGCACAACAAGAATCTGCGCGACTGCTCGGTCCACTATTCGGATATGCTGCGCGCCAATTCCAAGACCGATGACCTGCGCGACGATTCGTCCATATTCATTACAGAGGGACTTTCCGCTACCGGAACCATAACCAAGGCCAGGGACGCCCGCACGCAGGCGGTGTTCTCACTGCGGGGCAAGCCCCTGAACAGCTATGGTCTGACCCAGAAGGTGGTGTACGAGAACGAGGAATTCAATCTCCTTCAGGCCGCTCTCAACATAGAAGAGGGTATAGACGGACTCCGCTACAACAAAGTTATTATAGCCACCGACGCCGATGTGGACGGTATGCACATACGTCTGCTCCTCATTACCTTTTTCCTCCAGTTTTTCCCGGACCTTATCAAGAAGGGACATGTCTTCATTCTCCAGACACCGCTTTTCCGAGTGCGCAACAAGAAGGCCGTGCGCCGTAAAAACACAAAACGCAGGCCCGGCACGAAGACCGAGAAGCCTCCGAAGGAGGAACGGGACACCTGGTATTGTTTCTCAGACGAAGAACGCCTTGCGGCCATAGACCATTTCGGCGCCAATGCGGAAATAACCCGATTCAAAGGACTCGGAGAAATCAACGAGGATGAGTTCCGGGAATTTATAGGCGAGGAGATGCGTCTTGACCCCGTGACCCTGAAGCGCGATGACGCGGTGGACAAGCTCCTGGATTTCTACATGGGCAAGAATACGATGAACCGTCAGAACTTCATTATCGACAACCTTGTGATAGAGGATGACTCACAGATTTCCTGATATCATGCGACAAACCCTGTTTGACCTATGCGCATAGCACTTTTTCCGGGCAGTTTCAACCCCTTTACCGTCGGACATAAAAGCATTGTGGACAGAGCGATTCCTCTGTTTGACCGAATTATAATCGCTATCGGCACCAACGCGGAGAAGAGTGAGGCCGACTCCGATGACCTGGCGCGGCGCATACGGGCGATAGCCTCGGTCTACGAGGATGAACCGGCCGTGGAGGTATATGCCTACGAAGGGCTTACATCCGACTTCGCCGCCGAAATGGGAGCCGGATTCCTGCTTCGCGGAGTCCGTTCTGTCCAGGATTTTGAGTATGAGCGGACACTTGCCGATGTGAACCGCCGCATCTCCGGTCTTGAGACGGTGCTGCTGTATTCTCTGCCCGAATATTCCAGTATTTCTTCATCCGTGGTGCGCGAGTTGCAGAGCTACGGCGTGGATGTTTCCGACTTTTTACCTGAAATAGAAAATAACAGACTATGAAAAAAATATTTATACCTTTAGCGCTTTTGGCCGCTTTATGCGTGTCTGTGGCGGTGGCGCAGATTAATTCTCCTCTCAACAAGTTGCGTTATGCCGAGCAAGCCATAACGCAGCTGTATGTAGACACAGTGAACGAGGACAAGCTGGTGGAGGATGCCATTGTCGGCATGCTTGAGAAACTTGACCCTCATTCCTCTTACACAAACGCCAAGGAGACCCGCGAGCTGAATGAACCGCTCGAGGGTAACTTCTCCGGGATAGGAATTACGTACAACCTTGTGCAGGACACCGTCTACGTAATCTCGACGGTAGCCAACGGTCCTTCTCAGAAGGTGGGGATTCTGCCCGGTGACAGAATCATAGCGGTGAATGACACCAATATTGCCGGTGTCAAGATTTCCCAGAACGATGTCAAGAAATATCTGCGCGGTCCCAAAGGCACTGTAGCCAATCTCAAGACCTTGCGTATGGCCGGCGGTGCTGTCCCCGACACGATACTTTTTTGTGTTACCCGCGATGACATACCGGTGTATAGCGTTGACGCGGCCTATATGGTCACACCTGAAACCGGCTTTATCAAGCTGAACAAATTTGCCGCCGATACATCCAAGGAGTTCATAGAGGCCTTCAAAAAACTGAAGAAGAAAGGTATGAAGAACCTGATTCTGGACCTCACTTCCAATGGCGGGGGGTATCTCAACTCCGCCGTGCAACTCCTTGGAGAGCTGTTGCCGGAGGACCGTCTGGCCGTTTATACCGAAGGCAGCCACAGTCCGGTGCAGCGTCTGTATGTGAAACCGGAAGGGAAGAAGCCGCTGTTTGCCGATGGCCGTCTGGTAGTCATGGCCGACGAGTACAGCGCTTCCGCAGCCGAAATAACTTCCGGAGCCGTGCAGGACTGGGACCGTGGTGTGATTGTAGGCCGGCGCACGTACGGCAAGGGCCTGGTGCAGCGTCCTGTTCCTTTCCCTGACGGGTCTATGATACGCCTTACTGTGGCACACTATTACACACCTACGGGGCGAGACATACAGCGCCCTTATGAGAAGGGAGACGCCAAGGCATACCGTATGGACCTCATGGACCGCTTTAACCACGGAGAGCTGATGCACCCCGACTCTATCAGATACGACGAGAGCAAGGCTGCGGAGACTATCCTGCTGAAAAGAAAAATATACGGGGGCGGCGGCATAAGTCCAGACCGTTTCGTGCCGCTGGACACGATGCCCAACACCAAATATCTGCGCGACCTCAGCGCCAAAAATGTCATAAACCGGTATGTAGTGGCATACGTGGACAAGCATCGTAAGGAAATTAAGAAGTCTTACAAGAACGATGACTCATTCGTGGCAGGTTTCAATGTTACCGAACCTATGCTGAATGATATAATAGCACGGGGCGAGGCAGAGGGCGTCAAGTTCAATCAGGAGGAATATGACCGTTCCAGGTCCTCGTTGGCCATGATTGTCAAAGGGCTGATAGGCCGCGATATTTACGAGAGTCAGACTTACGACAAGGTCTATAACCCGACCGACCCGATATTTGTCGAGGCTTTGAGGATAATAGAGAGCGACGAATACGATAAAATCCTGAATTCCAATAAATAAGCAGTGATGAAAAGATTGCATATCCTTTTTGCGACGTTGGTCCTGAGTTTTGCCTGTGCCCCTTTTGCCTCTGCGCAGCTGTTCCTTATGGAGAATCCGACAGACTCTACCGGCACGGACCTGACGCCGCGAGGTGTGCAGGAATTGCTTTTCAGCATTACGGTCACGCATCCGGACACTCTTGCTATTCCTCTCTCCGAGCAGCCGCTTATTTTTTCGGGTTACAAGGCGCCGAGCCGTCCCGTCTTTTCAGTCGACACCGTGCGTATCACGGACCTCGACCCCAATACGCTTACTCTCAGGCGTGCGCGGCAGCCGCTTTTCTCTGTATCGCGGATTGACCGGATTAACCGGGAACTCATGGCTGAATATCTTATGGCGCATCCTGAGAAAGCCAAGTATCTGGCATGGAAACTTCCGGACCCTCCGCGTCTGCTTCCTGCCGAGGACTATACGGACGAGTATCTGATAGAGGATATTCCCGTGGATGTCATGGAGCAGCCTGTACCCGGCATAATCGATGCCGTCAAGCGCACTGACTGGCTCCATAAGACCGATGCGTCGCTTCAGTTCTCGCAGGCTTATATATCTCCCAACTGGTACCAGGGCGGTAACAATGCCCTTTCACTCCTCGTAAATTTGCTTTGGGACGTGCGTCTTAATGAAGTTTACCACCCCTCGCTCCTGTTTGAGAGTACCCTCTCCTATAAGTTGGGCCTCAACTCTACGCCGCAGGACAGTCTGCACAGATATTCTGTGTCTGAGGACCTGCTGCAATATAACTTCAAGTTCGGTATACGTGCCCGTCAGAAGTGGTTTTACAGTTTCACGGCGATGTTCAAGACCCAGATGCTGAATACATACGGGGAGAACAGCCGGGTGCGTAAGGCCTCTTTCATGTCCCCCGGCGAGCTTAACCTCGGTATAGGTATGACTTATGCCACCACCGGTTTGAAGAAACGTCTTAAATTCAACGCATCCATTGCTCCTGTTTCTTACAATCTGAAAACCTGCCTTGACCATTTGGTGGACCCTACGCAGTTCAGCATCAAGGCCGGCCGTAAGACTCAGTCACAGATTGGTAGCAACGCCGAGGCTGTTTTGGAATGGAATATTGTTTCCAACATCTCCTGGAGGTCCCGTATGTTCCTGTTCACCAATTACGACGAGTTCCAGGGGGACTGGGAGAATACTTTGAATTTCGCGGTCAACCGGTTCCTGTCCACGCAGATATATGTCCACTTGCGATATGACACCGCCTCCCATCAGTACGACGGCCATTGGCGCCACTGGATGCTGAAGGAGATACTCAGTTTCGGTTTCCGCTACGCGTTTTCCACCAAATGACCATGGCTAAACGAATGCACATACAGCCTTTTCTGTATATAGGACTGGCGATAGCGTCCATTGCGCTTGTTCCTGCGTTGTCAGCCCGGAAGGTCACTACAAAGGTGGATGTAAAGGCCCTTAAGGCGACACGTATCTCAGAGGACGAGACAGCCATGTCGGGGAGTCGGCGCACACCCCTGTCAGGCGACAGCGCCAAGGCTGCCGTGCGTATGTATGGCTATGACAAACCCTTTGCCGCCACTAAGGAGTCAGTATTCCTGGAAAACAAGTCTGAGACCGACACCGTAGACTCTCTGCGTGTGCGAATCCTCTATCGGAGTCTTAACGGAGAAGGGTTGCATACGCGCGAGGTCACATTCCGATGCAACACGGCGCCGGGCGCTTCAGAGCGCTTGTATTTCAGCACATGGGATGCTACCCATACCTTTTACTACTATCGCACACCGCCGACCAGGAAGCAGGGACTCACACCTTACAAGGTGAGTCTGCTCCCTCTCCGGGTGTACGTACATTGACGTCAAGGAATGTCTATAGCCGGATTAGTCCGGGTTTACCGATGTCTCTTCGTCCCAGAACTCTTCGTTCCAGTCTTCGTCGGACATGGCCGAGGGGTCGAACTCATCGGTATCTTCCTGTTCGAACACGAAGTCGTCTTCTTCCGGTACGCGGTGGCGTATGTCCAGCGGGCGGTGAGTGAGAGTGAGTGTGGCTTTGGAGGCCTCGGAATTAATCTCTGCCCACAGGAGGTCCTTCAGTTCCGGTATTCCCTTGCCTGTGACAGCGGAAATAAATACAGTCGGAATGTTGTCCGGGAGTTCGGCCTTCAGGGCTTCGGTCAGCTCCTCATCCAGCATATCGCACTTAGTAATGGCGAGTACTCGGCTTTTGTCCGAGAGTTCGGGGTTGAATCTGTGCAGTTCGTTTCGCAGGATTTCGAAGGCTTTACGTATATCGTCCGTGTCGGCGGGAATCATGTAGAGCAGCACGGCGTTGCGCTCTATGTGACGCAGGAAACGCAGACCGAGGCCCTTGCCCTCGCTCGCGCCCTCTATGATGCCAGGAATGTCCGCCATTACAAAGGACTGTCCGTCGCGGTAGCTGACAATGCCGAGAGAGGGTTCCATAGTGGTGAACGGATAGTCTGCTATTTTGGGTTTGGCGGCGGATATGGCCGAGAGCAGAGTAGACTTTCCGGCGTTTGGGAAACCCACCAGACCGACATCACCGAGCAGTTTAAGCTCCAGTATCACGCTTTTCTCTATGGCCGGCTGACCAGGCTGCGCATATCGGGGAGCCTGGTTTGTGGCTGTGGCGAAGTGCCAGTTGCCCAAACCTCCCTTGCCGCCTCTCAGGAGCTTGATTTCCTGTCCGTCTTCAGTTATCTCGGCCAGGAACTGTCCGCTTTCAGCATCGAAGACGGCAGTGCCTATGGGCACCTCGATTATACGGTCCTCGCCATCCTTGCCGAAAGAACGTCCTGCGCCGCCGCTATGTCCGTCGGTGGCGAATATGTGACGCTGGTAGCGCAGGTGAAGCAGGGTCCAGAGGTTGCGGTTGCCACGCAGGATAATGTGGCCGCCACGTCCGCCGTCGCCTCCGTCAGGGCCCCCTTTGGGGACATATTTGGCGCGGTGATAGTGGCGTGAGCCGGCTCCGCCCTTGCCCGAGCGGCACAATATTTTCACATAGTCTATGAAGTTGCTTTCTGCCATTGTATTCTGGTTTTATTGATTGGCGGCCTTGCTGCAGGCCAGTGCGTAGTCATCGGGCGAACCTATGTCTATCCAGGTGCCGTCTATGGGGAAGTATGTCACCTTGTCCCCTTTGGCGAGGAGGAAGTCTATGAAATCTGTGGCATCCACACGCTCTTCGCCGCTGATAGCCGCGAGTTTGTCCCGACGCACTATGTAGATGCCTGCATTGGCGAAATAGGTATATGTTGGTTTTTCCTGAAAACTCTCCACTCTGTCCTCCCGGGTCTTAACTATTGCGTATGGCACGCTCACCGTATAGGTGGTGACGGCCATGGTCAGGGAGGCCCCGGAGGATATGTGCTGCTCGAACATCTTTTCAAAGTCTATGGTGGTGAGCAGGTCGGAGTTCATTACCAGGACATTGGCGTGTGTGAGTCCGGAGACCAGCCCGATAGAGCCGAAGGTGCCTAAAGGAGCCGGTTCCGCGACACACTTCACCGGCACCCGGTCGGCAGTGGCTGCCCGGTCGGCGAAGTGCTTCTCTATCTGCTCGTGGAGGTAATTGACAGTGACATGGATATTTTCTATGCCGCAGTGCTGTAGGGCCTCCACGTTGTGGTCGATAATCGGTTTGCCTCCTACCGGGAGCAGGGGCTTGGGCACTTTTTCAGTGAGCGGGCGGAGTCTCTCGCCGCGGCCCCCGGCCATGAGTACGGCATCCAGAGGGAGTAGGGCGCGGGTGGTGCGCAGGTCCACTATTTCGGAGATGTGTCCTTCGTCATCCAGCACGGGTAGGACTGCGATGCCGGCCGCACGTGCCTCGCGGAATACGTAGGCACACTCCATGTCTTGCTTAAGGAAGCGGAAGTCGCGGTGCATGACCCTTGTGACCTGTTCCTCAAGGGAGGCTCCGCTGAGAAGTCCGCGCCGTATATCCCCGTCGGTGAGGGTGCCGCACAGCGCTCCTTTTCCGTCAGTCACGAACAGGGTCAACGGCAATCCATGCAGCGAGTTTATGCGCTCCAGGGCCTGCTTGATTGTCGCGGTCCGGTTTATTAAGACTTGTTCGTAACGTGTATTCATAAGTGCGTATATAAACGGGTCGTCAGTCAAGAGTGGCGGCGAACTCCATCAGGTAAGCCTTGATGAAATCGTCCAGGTCACCGTCCATCACCCCGTTCACGTCGCTTGTCTGGTGTCCGGTGCGGTGGTCCTTGACACGTCGGTCGTCGAAGACATAAGAACGTATCTGGCTGCCCCATTCGATTTTCTTTTTGCCGGCTTCTATTTTAGCCTGTTCGGCCAGGCGGTGGTTCATCTCCTTTTCGTATAGGATAGAGCGCAGGTGACGCAGGGCGTTCTCCTTGTTCTTGGGCTGGTCTCGAGTCTCTGTATTCTCGATAAGGATTTCTTCCTCCTCGCCTGTATAGGGGTCCTTGTACTGGTAGCGCAGACGCACGCCGGATTCCACCTTGTTTACATTCTGACCGCCGGCGCCGCCGCTTCGGAAAGTATCCCAGGATAGGGCGGCCTGCGAGATGTTGATTTCAATGGTGTCGTCCACAAGCGGTGTCACGAATACGGATGCGAAGGAAGTCATGCGCTTGCCCTGTGCGTTGTAGGGGCTTACGCGCACCAGGCGGTGTACGCCGTTCTCGCTCTTCAGATAGCCGTACACGTAGTCGCCTTCGATGTTGATGGTGCAGGACTTTATGCCGGCGTCATCACCCTCCAGCAGCTGTGCTATTGAAGTCTTGTAGCCATGTTTCTCGGCCCATCGCAGGTACATACGCATGAGCATGGATGCCCAGTCCTGCGACTCGGTGCCGCCGGCGCCGGAGTTTATTTTGAGTACAACGCCTAATTTGTCCTCCTCGCGGCGCAACATATTGCGCAGTTCCAGCCGCTCGGTGTCTGCAAGCACCTGCGCGTACTGAGAGTCCACTTCCTCTTCCGTCACGAGTTCGTCTTTCACGAAGTCGAAGGCGAGCTGCAGCTCCTCGTATTGTTTCGCCAGGGCCTCGTAATTCTCAATCCAGAAGCGCAGTTCCTTGATTTTGCGCATTTGGAGTTCGGCAGCTTTCTGGTCGTTCCAGAAATCGGGCACATGAGTGCGCAATTCCTCTTCTTCGACTTGGATTTTCTTGCTGTCTATGTCTAAGTATCGTTTCAGGGCGTCTACACGGACGCCTATTTCCTTAAGTTGTTCTTGAGTTATCATTGGTCAGCTTCTTTCTATTGCTTTGGTAGAGAGTTGCATATTTTGTGTCGGTATCGCTTCGCATTGTTTCATAGCTCGAGTCCGAGTTTGCGGACAGTGGCCTTGTCTTCGGCCACACTGTTGCCGATGGAGGTAAGCATATCGCCCATCAGAATACCGTTGACGCCACCGGTGAGCATACGCTCGTTTGAAGCGGCGCTCATACGTGCCCTGCCTCCGGCGAAACGGATTGTCTTGTCGGGAAGCAGGAAGCGGAACAGGGCCATGGTGCGGATGACTTCCTCTTCGGAAATGAGCGGTGTGTTCTCCAGCGGTGTCCCGGGAATGGGGTTGAGAATGTTGACGGGAACGGAGTCTACATCCAGTTCGCGCAGTTCCAGTGCCAAATCGATGCGTTGAGCCATACTTTCGCCCATGCCTATTATGCCGCCGGAGCAAACCTGCAGTCCGGCCTTGCGGGCCGCGCGTATGGTCGCCTTCTTGTCGGCAGGGGTGTGGGTGGTGCATAGAGCGGGGAAGAACTCTTCGCACGTTTCAAGATTGCAGTGGTAGCGGCGTACGCCGGCTTCGGCCAGCTGCTGCATCTGCTCCTCGCCCATAAGTCCCATAGAGGCGCACAGATAAAGCCCGGTCTCTTCCTTAAGTCGGCGGAAGAGTGACAGAAAAGTGGGGAGGTCCTTGTCGGAGACCTTGCGCCCGCTTGTCACCAGTGAGAAGCGACGAATACCTTCGCGCTCGTTTATAGCTGCGGCGTGCATGGCCTCGTCGGGGTCTATGTGGTTATAGGTGTGGCACCCGGTGTGCCGCGAGGCCACCTGTGCGCACCATTTGCAGTCCTCGCCGCATAGTCCGGAGCGGGCATTGACAATTGAGCAGGAGTCAACCGTCTTGCCGCAGAGAGCCGTGGTTATTTCCCCGGCTCTGTCGCACAATTCGTCCAGATTAGGATAAACGGCCAGCTCCAGGGCCTCCTGTCGGGACACCTGATACCCGCTGATTACTCTGTGAGTGAGTTCTTTCAGTTCTTCAGTATTCATTGCATACGGTCAGCGCTGACAGTTCAGCGTCTGCTATCATGCAAAGTTAGCAAAAAAATCCGGAATACCCGCCGTATTTAGCCAACTTTCAGCGACTCGGCTCCCGAAATGCCTGCCCGTAGCGGGAGCTTGTACAGAATAGACTTTTTCAATGTTCTTTAATGTTTTATGCAATTATCTGAAAATTAGGGTAATATGTTTATGTCGCGGGAATTGTGACCAAAAATGTTTGGTGGGTTTAGGAAAAAGCGCTAACTTTGTGCCCGGGTAAGTCCTTCACGACCAGCTCCCCCTGAATTCCCCCAGGTCTTGACCGAAGCAAGGGTAGGGGGTTGAGCGGTGCGATGAAGTAAGCTTACCCACCTGCCTCTTTAGCTCAGTTGGCCAGAGCACGTGATTTGTAATCTCGGGGTCGTTGGTTCGAATCCGACAAGAGGCTCAGAATAAACCCGGGTGCGTCAAAATTGGAATTGACGCACCTTTTTGTTATTCCAGTTTCGTTTGATTTCGCAGGACTCTTGTTTGGATTGCGAATTTTTAAACAGTTTCTAAGATTATGCACATCCACAATACCACTTTAGTATGTTCGGACAATGACCTGCCTGCGTTGCTCGGCTTTTTGCGTTCCGAAGTCATACCCGTTTTGCTTGAAGAAGGATTGGCTGCCTCGCCTCGGCTGGCCCGCGTCATCTCCTCTCTGCCCGGTGCCTCTGAAGATGCCGAGAGCGTATCCCTCCAGTTTGAGTTCGGCGATATGGCCTCGCTGGCCGGATGGAAGAAGCGTCACCTGCCCCGGGGACTGGAGGCCTTGAATCGCAAATTCGGCCAAAAGGTGTTGGTATTCAGTACGGTATTGCAACAGTTGCCTCATGCCTGAAATCGGACATGAGCGCATAATTATGGGTATTGACCCGGGCACTAACGTCATGGGATATGCCTTGCTGTCTGTAGATGCCGGCAAACCGAATCTGATGCTTATGGGAGTAATCAAGCTCTCCAAGTTTGAAGACCATTATCTGCGTTTGCGTCGCATCTATGAGCGTGTGCATCAGTTGGTGACTCAGCATCTGCCGGACGAGCTTGCCATCGAGGCCCCGTTTTTCGGCAAGAATGTGCAGAGTATGCTCAAATTGGGCAGGGCGCAGGGGGTAGCCATGGCGGCGGCCCTTACTCGTGACATACCTATTGCCGAATACCCTCCCCGCAGTGTCAAGCAGAGCATTACCGGTGTAGGCTCGGCCTCTAAGGAGCAGGTCGCCAATATGTTGCAGCATTTACTGCGTATTCCGGACGAGAAGATGCCGGCCCTCCTGGACGCCACCGACGCTTTGGCCGTCGCTCTTACCCATTTCTATGAAACGGGTAAACCGCAGTTGCCCAAAGGTCCAAGAACCTGGGCTGAATTTCTGAGTAAAAACCCTGACCGTCTGGCTCAGCGCCGGACGCCTGATGCCGATAGAAAATGATTGAGGAAATGCTGAAACATAACCGCGAGTTTGTAGCAAACGGCGGTTACAGAAAGTTTGAAACGAGTAAATATCCTGATAAGAAACTCGCGATTGTCACTTGCATGGACACCCGTCTGGTCACTCTTTTGCCTGCCGCACTCGGTATTGACAACGGAGATGTGAAAATGATTAAGAATGCGGGAGGCACCATTACCAACCCTTTTGACTCAACCATGCGAAGCCTGCTTATTGCTGTATATGA
>URIC01000001.1 GCA_900547755.1 uncultured Bacteroidales bacterium | reverse complement strand
AACTCAATTCTATCACTATATCTTTCCGCATTTCACTTTTTTGTAGTAACTTTGCACACGAAATATTTATTCGTACATTTGCACATCAACTGAAAGACCGTTTAAAATAACCGTCGATTATAATCCATAACAGACATGAACAAGAAAACCACATTCTTTGCATCCACAGTCCTGGCTACGGCATTGATTACCGGATGCGGCATATCTTCCTCGGCCAATTCGGACACCGTCATCGACTCAATAAGCCAGGCCACCACCGCCCCCACATCGGCGGACGACGACAATAATATCAGAATACCCGAGGGAGGCTGGCAAATCGCCGGTGAAGGTGTGGGACCCGTGGTTCTCGGTGCGGATTTATCGTCGCTTCCCCAAAAAGTGGATGGCCTTTATGACTCTTTACAGCATGACGACAACATGGCATACGCGACCCTCAAGGACAACGACGTCATGACCATCTATACCGACAACGGCAAAATCACCGGCATACAGGTATTCGGCGACAACGTCCGGCTGAAGGCAGGCGGTAAAACCTTCAAAGCAGGAGACGACTCTGACATGCTGAAAAGCATGCCCGGAGTCAAAGGAGAGAGCTACAACGACAACGGCGAGTACAACGGCGTCTCCTTCGAAGGACACGATGGTGAAATACAGTTCTTCCAGGTAGGCAACCTGTAGAAATCGGTTTGCCGCCATAGCCGGAACCGATAAAAAAAGACCGACCGTAGAACAGAAAAATTTGCGAGTGCGGGGAGAATTGAGTAATTTTGCGAATAAATTCAAGAAACCATAAGCCTGTTTAAATGAAAAAGTTGACATTGCCGGTGGCTGCGGCCTTTCTGCTGACAGCTTGCGGCAACACCCAGATAGAACACTGCTCCAACGTATATGACCCGGTGGAGAAAGGGAATGTAGACGCCATGAACGCCGACAAGGGGGAAGTAATCTCCGAAATCCCCACCGAAGGAGCAGCCGAAGAGATACTGAAAGAGGGCGCCGACCCTGCGGCGGCCAACGACAGCATCTCGGAAGGAATCAGCCCCTCGGATGTGGACGAGAACGGCGAGGTGATAGCCCCCGAAGAGGGTGGCAAAGCATCGTTGAGCGAACAGGCCGAGCTTGAACAGATAGACGAGAACACCAACCGTCGCACCTCCGACGAGGCAAGGCGCAAACAGGAAGAAGCCCAGCGCCGGGCTTTGGAGGAAATGAACAAGTAACCCCCTACTCCACACACTTTCCTGTCCTCAGTCATAAAACGTCGGGGCCGCATACCTTTTCCGGATATGCGGCCCCGACGTTTTTATATTGTCATTCAAGTGCCGTGGCTATAACTTCCTCCACCTGCTCCGTGGGGGCAGGCGCGCCACCGCCACCTCCACCACCTCGGGAACCACGGTAGGCTCCGCCATCGCAAGGCCTGAAATCAGAGGGGAACATGAATTTTTCATCCTGGCTGTAGGGCAACGTGCGGTCGTTGTACAGCTTCTTCATATAGAGGCCATAGATAGGCAACGCCGCCTTGGCGCCCTGGCCGAAGGCCATGTTGTCAAAGTGTATGTAGCGCTCCTCACCGCCAATCCATACGCCGGTGACGAGGTCCGGGATAAAGCCTACGAACCACATATCGGCGTTATAATTGGTGGTGCCGGTCTTGCCGCCCATCTCGGCGGTGATGCCCATGCCGCGCAGAGAGCGTGCCGTACCGTTGTTCACCACATTCATGAGCATATCGACCATATTATAGACGGCGCTCTGGCCTATCACTTCAGTGCGGTGGGGCACTGCGGAGTATATGATGTTGCCCTTGTCGTCCTCTATACGGGAGACGAGTACGGGAGTGGTACGGATGCCGTTGTTTGCAAATGCGGTGTAGGCGCCCACCAGCTCCAGCACGCTCACATCGTTGGGGCCGAGACAGAGAGGCATAGAGGGGTCCAGACGTCCGGTGATACCGAACAGACGCATCTTGTTGGCCAGATTGGCCGGGAGCAGGTCAGCGGTAAGACGTGCGGAAATCCAGTTGTTGGAAGTGGTGAGGGCCCACTTCAGGGTCACCATCTGGCCAGCACGGCCACCGCTTGAGCTACGCGGACTCCAGCCTCCATAGGTGGGACGGGAGTTCAGCATTGTGGAACACGGGGTATAGTCCTGCTCCATAGCCAGGCTGTAGAGGAACGGCTTGGCTGTGGAACCTATCTGACGACGCCCGTATCCGGCCATGTCATACTGGAAATAGCTGAAGTCCGGACCACCGATATATGCCTTCACATAGCCGCTCTGCGGGTCTATGCTGACCATGCCCATCCGCAGTATAGACTTCATGTAGAGCATGGAGTCCAGCGGGCTCATGGTCACCTCCTTGGAGCCGCTCTTGAGCTTGCCTCTCTCCTTCACGTATGCGAAGACCTTCATCTTGCGCTTGGTATTGAACACACGTTCTATCTCCTGTTCGGATTTGCCGCCCTCCTTCATCATGCGGTAGCGCTCGGTCTGCCTCATGCCCTGCTTCACGAGTTTGGCGCGGCCGGCGGGCGATAGCTCGGCATTGTTGCGGGTATAGGGATTGCCCCCTTTCTCGCGGGCGAAAGCCGGCTGCAGCACACCTCCCAGATGCTCGAACATGGCCTCTTCGGCATACTGCTGCATCTTGAGGTCGATAGTGGTATAGATGCGCAGTCCGTCATTGTCTATGTCATAGTACTCGCCGTTAGGCTTGGGATTCTTCAGCACCCACCCGTACAGAGGGTCTTCGCTCCACTGCACCGAATCGGTATTGTACTTGCTCAGTGCCATAAGGTATGAGTTCTCGGTATTATAGTCCTGGCGCAGGGGACGTATGGGACGCTTGGCGGTCATGAGGCGACGTATCTCCTCACGCACATACGAGTCCGCCCCCTCCTTGCGGCTCACACGGTGATAGTCCAGGCCCAGGGGAAGCTGAGATATCGAGTCGCACTCGGCACGAGTTAGCAGACCCGCCTTGCACATCTGTTCAAGGACGATGTTGCGGCGGCCGGTGGTGCGTTCCGGCTGAGTGAGGGGATTGTAATAGCTGGGGTTCTTGAGCATACCCACGAGCATGGCGCTCTCCTGTATGTTAAGCTGATTGGGCAGCTTGTTGAAATAGACTGCGGCAGCTGTCTTTATGCCTATGGCGTTGTTCAGGAAGTCGAAGCGGTTCAGATACATCTTCATCAGCTCCTCCTTGGTGTAGACGCGCTCCAGCTTGATGGCTATCATCCACTCTATGGGCTTCTGAAGCATACGCTTCCAGCCCTTCACGGCCTTCTTGGTATAGAGAATCTTGGCGAGCTGCTGGGTGATGGTGGATGCGCCTCCGGAACTCTTGTCTCCCATAAGCACGGTCTTCACGCCGGTGCGTCCCAAGGCGCGGAAGTCAATGCCGCTGTGCTGCAGAAACCGCACATCCTCGGTGGCGAGCAAGGCATCTATCACATAAGGGGAAATCTCCTTGAACTCCACATTCTCGCGGTTGGCGTTGATTTCGTAGAAACGTCCAATCTCCGTCTTGCCGTCGGCGGCGTATAGAATGGAGGCGAAGTTGTCATGCGGGTCTTCCAGCTCGTCTATAGGAGGCATGTAGCCGATTATACCGTTATATATAAGGAGCAGGAGCATAAAGCCCACGAATCCGATGGAGAGGAACGAAATCCACATCCACTTCACAATATTCCTGTTGCGGCGATACTTCTTCTCTTGGGGCGAAAGCACGGGCATCGCTTTCGCGTCCTTCTTGCCGGGACGTCCTGTCCCGCCATATTTCCGGGGAAGATTCTGAAGGTTCATATCAGGGTCTGTCAGTTTGCTTGAGTCAAATTTCAAATCACAAATTTAAGCAAAATTTCCGAGAGTGCAAAAAACGACTTTTCAAGGCTCTGTCCGCAGACAGGAATATCCGCTGCCTCCGAATCAGTCAGCCGAAAGCTGAAACCTTTTTCCAAAGGACAACTTCCGGCCCGGTGACTTCATGATAATAAAGATATAAAAATTCCCGGGCGGACTTGTCTGCATCCGCCCGGGAATCTATGTGGTCGTCCAATCAGTCCTGGTTCAGGTTGACGCGCTTGAAAGTGAGTACGGTCAGACCCTCTTTCTGGCTCTGCAGGAACTGGCCTACAGTGAGTTTGGCATCGCGGTGGAATTCCTGCTCTACGAGGACATTCTCCTTGTAGAATTTGTTGACACGTCCGTTGGCGATGTTCTGAATCATCTGCTCGGGCAGGGAAGCGGCTTTCTTCTCGGCAGCCTCTTTCATTATGGCACGACCCTTCTCGGCCTCTTCGGCTGTAATCCAGCCCTTGGTGATGTTGGACTCGATGTGGTCTTCGCTGTCAAAGTGGTTGGGGTTCAGACCGGCTTTCTTCAGAGCGGCCTCGGCGGCTTTGCGAATCTGCTCTTCCTTGGTCTTCTCCACAGCTACTTTGTACTCCTCGTCGATAATCTCCTTGGCTACCTGCTCGCGTGTCGCGGCCACGGGGTTCATGGCGGCTACCTGAAGGGCTACCTCACGGCCTACAGTCTCGTCTATGCCGGCCTCGCTGAGACCTACAATCGTGGAGAGCTTGTGGTTGAAGTGGTCGTAGGCGGCTACTGTGGGAGCCTCCACATACTCGTAAGCGCCGAGTTCCATCTTCTCGCCTGTCTTGCCTATTTCGTCGGTGATGAGGTCTGCGACAGTGCGGCCGTCGATGGTGATGTTCTTCACCTCGTCCAGGCTCTTGGCGGAAGCGAGCAGGGCCGCTTCAAGTATTTTCTTGGTCAGGGCGCGGAAAGACTCGTTGTTGGCGACGAAGTCTGTCTCGCACTTCAGGGCTACCACAGCGGCAAAACCTTCCTTGGCGCCGGAGAGTACGCAACCCTCGGAAGCCTCGCGGTCTTCACGCTTGGCGGCCACGGCCTGGCCTTTCTTGCGGATAATCTCGATGGCTGCCTGCAGGTCGCCGTCGGTCTCTGCCAGGGCGTTCTTGCAGTCCATCATGCCTGCGCCGGTCATCTTGCGCAGTTTCTTTATATCTTCAATAGATACTGCCATTTTTCTTTCTTGTGCTTTTAAAGTTAAAAAATTACTCGGCTGCGGGAGCCTCGGCTGCGGGAGCGGGCTGCTCGGCGGGAGCCTCCGCCTTCTCGGCTGCGGGCTTCTCGGCACGACGTACGCGACGACGTTTGCCGGGTGCGGGTGCGGCGTCTTCCTCTTTCTCCTCGGGAGTGTCCAGTTTCTCCACCTTGCGCTCTTCCAGACCTTCGGCCATAGCGTCGGTGATGACGTTCAGGATAAGTTCGATGCTCTTGGAGGCGTCATCGTTGGCAGGGATTACGAAGTCCACGTTCTCGGGGTTAGAGTTGGTGTCCACGATAGCGAATACGGGTATGCCCAGACGGTTGGCCTCGGCGACCGCGATATGCTCTTTCATCACGTCGACCACAAACAGGGCGCTGGGGAGACGTACCAGACCGGAGATAGAGCCGAGGGTCTTCTCAAGTTTGGCGCGCTGGCGTGTAATCTGCAGTTTCTCGCGCTTGGAAAGGTTGTCGAATGTGCCGTCGGTAGCCATCTTGTCGATGGTGTCCATCTTCTTCACTGCCTTACGGATAGTGGGGAAGTTGGTGAGCATACCGCCGGGCCAGCGCTCTATGACATAGGGCATGTCGATGGATGCGGCCTTCTCGGCTATAACGTCCTTGGCCTGCTTCTTGGTGGCTACGAAAAGCACCTTCTTGCCGCTTTTGGCTATCTGCTTGAGTGCGGCGGCGGCCTCGTCTACCTTGGCGGCTGTCTTGTAAAGGTCAATGATGTGGATGCCGTTACGCTCCATGAAGATGTAGGGAGCCATAGCAGGGTTCCATTTGCGTTTGAGGTGGCCGAAGTGGCATCCGGCCTCAAGGAGCTGGTCAAATGAGAGTGTTGCCATTTGAGTGTTGAAAAATTTTGTTTACGTTCTGTGAAAAAACAATCTACGAATCCGCACGTTTGCGGGAAGCGGATTCTACGAGTAGGGAACGTGTCCATCTCGCAGATTTAGATACTAAACTCATCGGGGAGGGAGGGGCCTGGAGTCCCGGCCCGGAGCCGGGGCAAAATATCCGAAACAGCAGAGGGGTCTGGAAAATCAGGCCACTCTGCCGGTATGGAATCTGAATAGAGCGCTCAGGCGCGATGTCCGGGCGCGAAGAATATCAACGCTTGGAGAACTGGAAGCGCTTGCGGGCTTTGGGCTGACCTGGTTTCTTGCGCTCTACGGCACGAGGGTCGCGGGTCATGAAGCCTTCCGCACGCAGGGCGGCCTTGTCCTCGGGATTAATCTTGACCAGCGCACGGGCAATGGCGAGACGCAGGGCCTCGGCCTGACCCTTGTAACCGCCGCCGCCGAGCGTGACCTTGATATCGTACTTCTCAGCTGCCTGCAGTACATTGAGGGGCTGCTTGACTATAAACTGAAGTATGGATGAGGGGAAGTACACCTCCAGAGGGCGCTTGTTGATAGTGATTACGCCGGAACCTTCCTTTACATATACGCGGGCTACAGCGGCCTTGCGGCGACCAATTGCATTTATCTGTTCCATCTATTACTTCACTTTATTAATATCTATTACTGTGGGATTCTCGCTCTGGTGAGGATGTTCGGCGCCGTTGTAGACATAGAGGTTGTCCAGAAGTCTGGCGCCGAGCTTGTTCTTGGGCAGCATACCCTTCATCACCTTGTCAAAGAGGGGGTGACGGCCGTTGGCGCGCACTTTGAGGCTCTTCTTCATGAGTGTCTCGGGAGTAAACTCACGCTGTCCGCCGGGATAGCCGGTGTAGCGCAGATATACACGGTCTGTGAATTTGGAACCTGTCATCCTGACCTTGTCGGCGTTGATGACAATCACGTTGTCGCCACAGTCCATATAGGGAGTGTAGCAAGGCTTGTTCTTGCCGCGCAGTACCAGGGCTATTTTCGCGCACAGACGGCCGAGAACCTGGTCGGTAGCGTCGACAACCACCCACTCCTTCTTGATGGCAGCGGGGGTTGCGGGGAGAGTCTTATAACTTAAAGAATCCACTTTAGAATATTGATTATTAAAATGTTACACAATTTGCAGGCTTTCGTTCCGGCGGTCGGCCAAAACCCCGGAGCGCAGCACCACGCAATTGATTTTGGATATAATCGGCGTGCAAAATTAGTATTTTTTTTTATAACAGCAAAATATGCCCTGATTTTTCATTTTTATTTTTCAGATTCAGGCCAGGTTCCCACTCCTTTCATTCCCGCGCAAACCCGCGGTCCGCTCCATACGTTATACCCTAAACGACAAATCTTAACGACTATGGAAGGATACATCTCGATAGGCGTGTTCATAGACGGCGGATACTACGCCAAGGTGAACCGCGCACTCAAGAAAATGGAGAACAGCATAATACGCGTGCGCTCACTGTTTGACTTCATCAGCGAGCGGCTGGCCGCCGAGGAACACGTAAGCCCCGGCGACTGCCAGATTACCGAAGCCCACTATTTCCGGGGGCGCTTCCGCGTGAAGGAGGCTTACGACAAGCACCTGCTCTACAACGAGCGCAAGTTCGAGGACACGCTAATCGAGAACGATGTCGTGTTCCACTACAAGCACTTGAGGGAGGTGGAGCGCAACGGACAGACCGAGGTGATAGAAAAGGGGATTGACGTATGGTTTGCATTAGAGGCTTTCGAGCTGGCCACGTTCCGCAAATTCGACTATGTGGTGCTGCTTACCGGGGATGCGGACCACGAGATGCTGGTGCGTAAGCTCAAAGCCCTGAAAACAAAAGTGGTACTGCTCACCTGGAACCTCACCGACGCCGAGGCGACGTCGCCGCTGCTTAAGGAGGAAGCCGGGCATCATTGGGAACTGAGCGAGCTTACCGAGCGCTATCCGGGACTACGACGCCACCTGCTCTACCGTCTGCGCGAGCAGCCAGTAAGCGAGCTGGGCGAAACTTTTTAGCCTCCGGACAGCAGAAATTCGGCGGATTTTTATTAAATTTGCCAAATAAACTGCGCCTCCGGTGCGGTATAATCCGATAAAACAATGAGTATCAACGAAGTACAGGACGAAATCATAGATGAGTTTGAAGGTCTGACAGACTGGATGGACCGCTACGCCTACATAATAGAGCTGGGCACTCAAATGCCGGCCATGGAGGAGAAGTACAAGACTCCGGCCAACCTGATAGAGGGATGCCAGAGCCGCGTATGGATAGCAGCATCCCCGGAGCCTGACGGCAAGATAGCCTTCGAGGCAGACTCGGACGCAATGATAGTCAAGGGTATCGTGGCGTTGCTGATGCGTGTGCTCAACCACCGCACACCGCGTGAAATACTGGATGCGGACCTATACTTCATAGAACGCATAGGCCTGAAGGAGAACCTCTCCCCCACCCGCTCCAACGGCCTGCTGTCCATGATTAAGCAAATCCACCTGTACGCCGTGGCTTTTGACGCCCTTCAGCGCGAAAAAGGCCAATAACCCCACAGCAACCTAATAAAATCAATAATAATCCTTAAATCAAACCCCTTTATGTTTAAGAATCAACCAAAAGGCCTCGTGCCTGCGGCTTTGAGCAACATGGGCGAGCGCTTCGGCTACTACATCATGAATGCGGTGCTGGTGCTGTTCCTGTGTTCCAAATTCGGTCTGAGCGAGGAGACGAGCGGCATCATCTACTCCGTCTTCTACGCCGGAATTTACGTGTTGAGTCTGGTGGGCGGTTTCATAGCCGACAAGACTCAGAACTACAAGCGCACCATTATCCAGGGTCTCGTAATCATGACCTTAGGCTACGTGGTGCTGGCCATTCCTATCCTCAGCACCGAGGAGAACATGACATGGCTGCTTACCCTTACCTGCGCCGCGCTGTTCCTGATAGCCTTCGGCAACGGTCTGTTCAAAGGCAACCTGCAAGCCATAGTAGGTCAGCTCTACGACAACCCTCGCTACGCCGCCCAGCGCGACTCCGGTTTCCAGATTTTCTATGTGTTCATCAACATAGGCGGCGTGCTGGCTCCCTTCATCGCGCCCATGCTGCGTTCCTGGTGGCTTGATGTGAACGGCCTGGTATATAACGGCGACTTCCCCGCCATGTGCCACCAGTTCCTTAGCGTGACAGGCACCACCGCGACAGAAATGAGCGACAACTTCTGGTCTATAATGACCGGTATGGGAGGTCCGGGCGCTTCCGCAGCCACTTCCGACATCCAGGCGTTCTGCACCAGATACCTCGAGGTATTCAACACCGGTGTACACTACTCCTTCATCGCTTCTGTAGCCGCGATGCTGATTTCACTCTGCATCTTCCTCTGCACAAAGAAAGGCCTGCCCAACCCCTCGGCAAAAGCAAAGGCGGAAACAGTGAACTACACCCCGGCCGAGAAAGCGGCCATGGCCAAGGAAATCAAGCAGCGTATGTACGCTCTGTTCGCAGTGCTCGGCATAGCTATCTTCTTCTGGTTCTCATTCCACCAGAACGGCACCTCCATGTCGCTGTTCGCCCGCGACTTCATGGACACATCCTCCATACCGCCTGAAATATGGCAGGCCATGAACCCCTGCTTTGTCATCCTGCTCACCCCCGTGATTATGGCTATTTTCAGCTCCCTCTCACGCAAAGGCAAGGAGATTTCCACTCCCAAGAAGATTGCAATCGGTATGGGCCTGGCAAGTATCGCCTACATATTCATGACGGTGTTCTCGCTGATAATGGACTATCCATCTGCCACTGACTTCAAGGGCCTCGCCGCTTCAGTGAAAGCCACAATGATGGCCGGTCCCTGGGTACTCATCCTCTACTACTTCTTCATGACCGTAGCGGAGCTGTTCATCTCCCCGCTGGGACTCTCTTTCGTATCGAAAGTAGCTCCCAAGAATATGCAGGGTCTGTGCCAGGGCCTGTGGTTAGGCGCTACCGCCGTCGGCAACCTGTTGCTGTGGGTAGGCCCCCTCATCTACAACGCCGCTCCCATCTGGATTGCATGGACGGTATTCGCAGCCGTCTGCATCATCTCCATGGGCGTTATGTTCGCCATGGTCAAATGGCTGGAGCGCGTCACCGCCTCCGAGGCTTAATAGCCCTGATATCTCCCTATACAAAAGGCGATTCCATACGGAACCGCCTTTTTATGACTCTTATATACGCCACAAAACAACTTAAAATATCTATGTTCAAAAATCAACCCAAGGGACTGTATGTGCTTGCACTGGCCAACACCGGAGAACGCTTCGGCTACTACACCATGTTGGCGGTGTTCCTACTGTTCCTACAGGCCAAATTCGGCTTTGACTCGTCGGTATCCGGACAGATATACGCCGGATTCCTGGCATTCGTGTACTTCATGCCCATGATTGGCGGTATCATCGCCGACAAATGGAGCTTCTCCAAATGTGTGGTGACCGGTTTGTTCGTGATGTTCATCGGCTACCTGATAATGGCCATACCTACCTCCATACGCAGCACCACCTCGCTCTGCATCCTCATAGGAGCGTTGGCGCTCATATCCATAGGTACGGGCCTCTTCAAGGGCAACCTCCAGGTAATGGTGGGTGACCTGTACAACGACCCTCGCTATGCCGCCCAACGCGACTCGGCCTTCTCCCTCTTCTATATGGCTATCAACATCGGCTCGCTGTTTGCACCGATGATGGCCACAGTAATGACCAACGTGTCGCTGCATGGCGCGGGCTATGAGTATGTGGCCGAGCTGCCGGCACTCTGCAACGCCTTCCTGGACGGCAACACCGCCAACGCCGGGGAGATACTTAAGCTGTGCGCCGCCAACGGCATGACAGCCCCGACAGACATAACCGCCTTCAGCAACAGCTACCTCTCGGCACTCACCACCGGTTACAGCTATGCCTTCGGCGTTGCCTGCCTCTCGCTGATAGTATCTTATCTCATCTACTTCTTGGGACGCTCCTCTTACGCTCACATCATCGGCGGCAAAAAGGGTGCCAACGGCAATAACGCCGTTAACGTCAACGAGCCTCAGCTCTCCAAGAAACAGACCTCGGAGCGCATAGTGGCACTCCTGTTAGTGTTTACAGTAGTCATCTTCTTCTGGATGGTATTCCACCAGAACGGAGCCACACTCACAGAGTTTGCCAAGGGATGCACCTCGTCCGAGGCATGGGGCTTCACACGTATCGGCTTCAATGTATGGGCACTGCTCTCAATAGTAGTGGCCGTGTACGCACTCTTCTCGCTGTTCCAAAGCAAGACCGGAAAAAGCAAGGGTATCTCAGGCGCAGTGCTTGTGGCAGCCATAGGGGTGCTCGCATACATTTATACACAGACTCCCAACCCCGTCACCGGCCTGCAGCCTCAGATTTATCAGCAGTTCAACCCCTTCTATGTGGTGGCGCTGACACCTGTGTCGCTCGGCATTTTCTCCTGGCTGGCATCGCGCAAGAAAGAGCCGTCCGCACCGCGCAAAATCGGTTTCGGTATGCTCATGGCCGGCATAGCCTATCTGATTATGCTTGTCGGCTCCCTGTCCATTACCGGCACCAAGGGAGCAGTCAGCCCCAACTGGCTGATAAGCACCTACCTCGTGCTCACTTTCGCCGAGCTGCTGCTCTCCCCCATGGGTATCTCCTTCGTCTCCAAAGTGGCTCCTCCCAAGTACAAGGGTATCATGATGGGCTGTTGGTTCGGAGCCACCGCCGTAGGTAACTACCTGGTATCCATACCCATGTTGCTGTGGGGCAAGATTTCCCTCCCCCTGCTGTGGGGCATACTCATCGTTATCTGCCTCCTCTCGGCTGCCTTCATCTTCTCAATAATGAAGAAACTGGAGAAAGCCACCGGCGACAACCAAGAGTCCGCCGAGGCCAACACCGCCAAAGCAGAAAAACTCGCCGCCGAAGCGGAAGCCTAACCCCAACCATCCCCTACTTAAAAGAGGCGTTCCCGAACCCCCGGGAGCGCCATTTCCATCTACAGCAAAGGCTACTGGAAACTGGCATAGCTTGTGGCAGAATCGCAATACCAATTTATTGTTCGGTTTGGCTTACTCACTTGGCAAGGGGTTGTAGGGGTGAGGATTTTGTGTTAACTTTGCATTGCTATGATTGGAATTAAGGAGGAGTTTGGGTCGCTTTTGCGGGAGACGTTAGGCGACGTGGAGGGGGCGGCGCTTGTGGCGGCTCTCGATACGGAGGCGGTCACTGGCGTGCGGCTGAACGCTCGTAAAGCGGGTGAATGGCCGTCGGAAATTGACGGCGAGGCTGTGCCTTGGTGTGCGCAGGGATTGGTGCTTCACTCTCGTCCGCAGTTCACTCTGATGCCGGAGTGGCATGGGGGGCTTTTCTATGTTCAGGAGCCGGCATCGATGGTTGTAGGCGAGGTGGCTCGGCGGCTTGCCGAGAGGCTCGGCAACGGTCCTATACGCTACCTGGACGGTTGCGCGGCTCCCGGCGGCAAGACCACTGCCGTCCTCAGCGCCCTGCCTGACGATGCCTTCGTTGTGGCTAATGAGTTTGTACCCGCCCGCGCTAATATTCTGAGCGAAAATATCAGCAAGTGGGGTGCCGCCAACGCTGCCGTGTGCAACGGCGACACAAAGGTGTTCCGCAAGCTGCGCCGCGCCTTCGACATAGTGGCCGTGGATGCCCCCTGCTCGGGCGAGGGAATGATGCGCAAGGATGAGGAGGCGCGCCGCCAGTGGAGCGAAGGCCTCGTGGCGCAGTGCGCGGCTCTGCAGCGGGAAATCCTGGATAATGTGTGGGAGGCGCTGAAACCAGGCGGCTTCCTTATTTACAGCACTTGCACTTTCAACCGGACTGAGGATGAGGATATGCTGCGCCACATAGTGGAGGAGCTTGGGGGCGAGAGTGTGGACACGGGGCTTGCTGATGATTTTGGCATCCCCGGAAGCCTTGACCCGTCGCTTCACGCTCTGCGGTTCATGCCTCACCGCACTCGCGGCGAAGGTCTGTTCTTAGGTGTGATTCGCAAACCGGGAGAATACAAAGCCGAAGCCTGGAAGCCCCGCCCACAGAAGGGGCACAAGGGTAAAGGCGCGGCAGTGCCTCTGCAGCTGACGGCATTGCTGAAAGAACCGGAGAAGATGTCCTTCAGCCAACGTCCGGACGAGTGCTGGCAGGGAGTGCCTGCCCCTCACGCAGACCTTGTCCGGGAACTCGAGCAGGCCACAAGGCTCATCACTGCCGGGGTGCGCTTGGGGACGGTGAAAGGGAAAAGCCGTGTGCCTGATTCCACACTGGCTCTAAGCACTTCTCTCCGCGAAGATGCGTTCCCACGGGTAGAGGTGACACTTGAGACAGCTCTGAATTACCTGCGCCGCCAGGCAGTGGCGCTTCCGGCCGAGAGCCCGCGCGGCATAACGCTCCTGACATACAGAGGCGCGGCCCTCGGATTCGTCAAGAATCTCGGAAACCGCGCCAACAATATGTATCCGCAGCACTGGCGAATCAGGCATCTGTAATCCCCTGTTTAGAGGCTGTTTAAAAAGTGACCGAGCCTCCCACCCCGAAGTTGATGAAGGTGTCGGTGCCGTCCGGCGCAGGAGTCTCTATCAGCGTGGGGCCGAGCTGCACGTTGCGGTCCTTCACAAAAGGGGTGGTGGCAATCAGTCCGACGGCTGCGCCGATAGCGGCTCCGGCGGCCACATCCCAGAAGTCATGCTTCTTGGCATATGTACGCCCCCATGCCACGTAGCCGGCCACGGCATACATGGGCACACCGAACTGCCAGCCATAGCGCCGCATGACAAAGGAAGCGTCCGCAAAGGCCAACGACGTGTGTCCGGAGGGGAACGAGCGGTTGTCGCTGCGGTCCGGACGTTTCTTCTTCACCAGGTATTTCAGGCCGTATGTCACGGCAAAGGTGCCGGCACACTCGGCGGCGCCGATGGCTATGCCCTTCCAGTCCTCCTTGGCTATGGCTATGGCAAGAGTGGCGGCAGGCATGGCCGCCAAAGCCACATCGGTCGAGGTACGCACAGCCTTGCGACTGCCCGACACCTCTATCTTTTCCTCCTGAGCATAAACAGAGGGAACAAGCACACCACACAGAAGCAGGAGGGATATAAGTCGTTTCATATCAGAGACTGTTTAAAATTTTGGGAATGAATATAAGAAGGCCTCCGGCTACGGCAGCCAACACGAACAGCAGCACGGCGCCGGCCGCCATGTCTTTGGCCCGCTTAATCAGAGGGTCCGGGGCGGGACATGTCTTGTCCGCCAAAGCCTCGATTGCGGAGTTGAAGCCTTCGGCCATCAGTACGCCCCCTATGCAGAGGAATATCGCCGTCCATTCCCAGGGGGCCAGACCCAGGATAAGGCCGGCGGCAAGTACCGCCAATGCCGCACAGCAGTGGAGCCAGGCGTTGTGTTCGCCACGGACCAGAGCCTTGATGCCGGCCCAGGCATATACGAAACTGCGTCCGCGTGCCTTCCAGGAGAACCTGTCTCTGTTCATGTCAATAGTCGTAGCTGAGACTTAAATCGTCCACATACAGTGTCGTACCGGTACCGCCGGTAAAATAGTCTCCGTATTTGGAAGCCGCGCATACCACAATCATATATTTGGGACGGCGGTTCGTAGCCTTGTACTGCAACTCCACCTCGAAAGGCTGCCAGCCGTCGGAGGCCACCCCGCGCGCAAACTCGCCGTAGGCTATCACACCCGGGGCATTGCGGTCGAATAGCTGGCGATTCTTCGGGTTGGTGCGTATTTCGCAGGGAGCGTCCATGTCAGTGAGGGCTATCCAAATCTGACAGGTGTCGGGACGTCCCATCAGGTCCTTGAACTCCTCGGAGGCATAGTTGATGTCGGTATTGGAGAATTTGTAAAAACCCTTCAGCTTAGTGGGGCGCACGTTCCACGGACGTCCGAAGTCAAGGATACCGTTTGTACCGTCCACTTTTCGGAAACTGCCCGAGTATATAGAACCGGCCGCCAGCTTGCCTATGGCGCCTATGCCCACGAACTTGGTCTCCAGCTTTGCGGACTGACCGATACCTGTGGGAGTGTCGTCAGAGGGAGTGACATTGCTCTGCCCCAGCGTGGCGGCACCCTTATTGCCGGTATCCCACCAGGAAGAGCCGTTCTCTGCCCAGGGGCACCAGACATTGCCGTTCTTCCACCAGACATCGAAGCCGGCATCCGGAAGGTCCATGGCAGCCCCGGTGGTTACCTCTATCTCGTTGCCCGTGTTCTCGTCGGAATAAGCGCATACCACATAGTCGGTGAGAGGGCTGAGATGAGGCACTCGGGCCACGAAGGCTCCCCCGTTGTAGGTGATGTATTCCTTCGGCACCGTAATCCATTCGGAATCCGAGGCCCGACGGTAACGGAAGCCGTTGTCAGCATTTTCAGGGGCGTTGCCGTATATCCACAGCACGTTTACCCACGCATCGGCCTGGGTGGTGGTGACTATGGCGTCGGTGGTGTCCACATACAGCGTCCACGTCTGCTCCATATTGAAATAGCTGACCCGTACAGTCACGGGGGAAGAGGCATCTATCACATCGCCGGCCTTAAGGTCCGGGCTGAGGGTGGTTATCCCCTCCGGGCCAAGTTTGACACCGGTGACCTTCAGATTGTGCAGGTCGGTGGTCTTGGACACGTACAGCACTATACGCTTGCCGGCAACATCAATGGCCGTCTCCCCTATCTGTCCGGCCACAGAGAAATAGCGTTCTATGGTCTGTTCGGCATTGATGGTCCAGTTGTAATCCTGATAGAGCGAGAGAGTGAGATGCAGCGGTTCGGAAAGGTCGTATATGCCTTCAAGCAGATTGCGCGAGCACTCGGCGCCGTCCGTGTAGGTGAAGTCGGTGAACCGTACCTTCTCGGGGTCCGTGGTTTCTGCCAGGTGGAGCGTCACCGTCAGCTCATTGGCGTTTATAGTGGCCGGGGCGGACTCGCCCTCTACCGCTATGGTGAGTATGTCCTGCTGTATCTTCGGATACGGAAGGTCGTTTTTTATGCACCCGGCGGCGAGTATTGTCAGGCACACCGGCAATATATACAGTGCTTTGTGTCGCATTTAAGAGGCTGTTGCGGGGGGCGTCAGATGTGTATGCCGAGCCCGAAGTTTATGTTGAAAATATTGAATCGGAAATTGGCGCCGGAAGTGAAGCGTGAGCCGCTCTCGTCCGGATGCTCCTCACGGTCTGCGGGATTGTCCATCACCGTGCGCTGCTTTTCGTTGCGCAAGTGGAAGCCGAACACGCCGAAGCTGACATTGAACGAGACATTCTCCATAATAAAGACGCATAGACCCGGTGAGAAGGTAAGTTTCGCAGTCATATAAGTGGAGTGGGTGGTACGCGGCTTGTTGTCGTAAGAGCGGGTGAAATCGGCATTGCCGGAGCCGAATGACAGCTCCATTTCGTTGAAAACGCCGAAGCGCCCGGCGCGAGAGAGGCCGTAGAACTGGCGCATAAAGAAAGCGGCAGTGTATGTCTCGTTATTGTAGGCCACATCCCTGAGCGAGAAATTCAGGTCGTCATCGAAGTCCACGTCCAGGCTCGTCACTCCGGCTTTGGCGTTGGTATACCCGAAACGCAGTCCGACACTCAGGTTGTTCCGTATAAAGTAACTGATATAGGGGTTCACCGAGTAGGCGGTTATGTCCAGGTCCAGGTCGCTGACCATATCCAGCAGCTTGAGGTCCTCGGTAGAGAACTTGCCGTAGCTTGCGGTGATGCCGAGTTGCCAGCGGTCCCTGGGAATAAACAGGTAGTTGTACAGGCCTCGGTCATATCGGCCAAGATTGCGGTCCTTAAGCACCTGCGAGACAGTGTCGCCGTCTACACGCACCAGGTCAAACTCCGGTTCGGGGATTTTTTCCACAATCTCGGAGCGTCCGCAAAGCACGTCGTTCACCTCGCGCACCAACGTATCCGGCACCCATACGTAGCGGCCTGCGGCGTTATGGCGCGGGGCGGTGACTGTCAGAGTGTCGAGGTCCTGATGAGGCATGGAGTCTTTCATCTCCGGGGCTCCATGGGCGGCGACGGCGCAAAGGGCCGATATAAGCGATGTGAGTATCTTCTTCATGAGCCTTAGAGATAAAATGTAGTGCCGAATGTTATAGAGAACAGATTGATGCGGAAGTTGGCGGATTCGCTCTTGCGATGACTCTCGTATATGCGGTCGTCAATCTGTTTGGTCGAGGTAAGTCCGAAGCCGAGCACGCCCACGTTCACCTCCATGGCCACATAATTGTTCAGGAACATGACCATGCCGGGGGCGAAACCTATATTGAAATGGAAGTCGCGGGCGTAATTGCCGGTAAGCTCCTCGTTCTTACCCTTCATCAGTTTGCTCTGTCCGCCGCCGAACTCAAGCTGCATCTCGTTGAAGAAACCGAAGCGCTTGCTCTTGCCCAGCGAGAAGTAATTTCTCATAACTGCGGTAAACGAGTATTTGTGGCTCAGGCTGTACAGATTGTCAACGTCATAGTCCGTCTCGGAGTCAATCACGATGTCGCCATGTTCCAGCTTCGTGAGAGCGCGGGAGTATGCGAAACGTCCTCCGAGGCCCATGTCGTTTCTGACAAAATAGACCAGCAAGGGACTTACCTTGAATGAATATGTGTCGCCGTTCAGATTCTCCACAATGAGAAACTGATAATTACTCTGGTTGGACTGAGAGTAATTGACGCTGACGCCGGCACCCCACTGACCTTTGGGGATAAAGACCGTGGACTCTATCTTTCGTTTAAATTCCGGAATCTCGCGTCCTATGCCCGTGGCCGGGTATGGAGGTCGCACTGAGTCTGCCTTCTCGGCGGCAAACAGCAGTGCCGGCATAAGCAGCAGTACTAATGCGAGCAAATGTCTGTTCATCAAAAAGGGGTTTGAGGCAGATTCCGTAAACCGGCCGTCAATGACTTTTACCGGCTGATAAATTTCAAGTCCGTTTACAGAGTCTCACCTGTTGTTATTGGTCCGGGGAGCCGGAAGTCAGCCGGCTCCCCGGGGATATAAGGTCAGTAGACGAGTTCCAGATCGTCCAGATACATCACAGAAGAAGTGGAGCCGGTAAAATAGTCGCCATACTGGCTTGCGGAGGCGGTGATTACCAGGTAACCGGCACGCTGCAGCAGGGCGGCGTCCTTGTACTCGAGGGTAATCTCGAACTCGCGCATGGCGGAAGAGGAACCGTACTCGCCGGTGAAAATCATCTGGCCGTATGCCAGCACGTAAGATGCGTTGGCCTCGAACAGCTCCTTGGTCTGGGTATTGACATCCACGGCCTGAGTGGTAAGGGCCACGTAGATAATGCCCCTGTCCGTAGAGCCTTTCACGACATCGGGATGTTTGTCATCGTCTTCACTGCGGTCCACTTCACCGGGTGTGTAGTAGACGTAGCCACGCAGTTTCACAGGACGTGAACCGTTGTATGCACGTCCGAAAGAAAGGTGTCCGTTGGTGCCCAGGGTCTCCAGATATGAACCGGCAAACAGATTGCCGGCGGCAAACTTGCCTACGCCCATAAAGCCCACGAACTGACTCTGGAGCATGGCCGAGGCCGAACCGCTGTGGAACACTTCCGTGGACCTGGTGGTCACATTCTTGCTCATGGTCATAGAGCCGTGGTTACCGGTGTCCCAGAAGGTCACTACACCTCCGGCGCCGGGAATCCAGGCATTGTCTTTCTTGGTACCGGTATCCTGACTCCAGTCCTCGAAAGAGGCGTTGGGCAGGTCGTATTCGCTCTCGGTGGTGAAGAACAAGGAGTTTTCGTTGACGAAGCCTTCGCTCACAGCCTGGTACTCATAGCGCGTACCGGCCTTGAGCCCGGTCAGTGTCACCGAGATACGGTCACCCGCCGCGCGGGTGCGCATATTGCTCTTCACTCCGCTGACGACAATCCACTCCGAAGTGCCGGCCTCGCGGTAACGGAAGCCGGGGTCGGTGACATCGTCGTTAACGATATTGGCGTGCAGTGTGGCGCTATGGGCGTAAATCTCATGCCATACGCTCTCTGTAAGCACGATGCCGGAAGCGCTCACATTCAGGGTCAGGGTGCGCTCGCGCTTCTTGGCGTTGGAGTCAACGGCAGTCATGCGTAAGTTATACACGCCCTCCGGGAGCTTGTTGAGCATGAAGTCTTCGAGGAAGATGCGGGCGGTGCGGATGCCCTCCTCGCCTGAACCGAACTCGCAGCTCATACCGGCTGTCCGCCACTCATTCAGCACCGACTGTCCGGCAGTCGCGAAATCGATGTCGGCCGAAGGCAACCCCAGGGCGGCGTAGTCGTCGGTATGGAGAGAGAGGGTGCGGAAGTCGCCCAGCGACTGCACGAACACGCTGCAGCGGCTAAAGGCGCCCGGCTCGGTGAGCAGAGGCTCGGCCATATCGAAACCCACCCCCGAGAATACGGGTGCGCCGTTGATTTCCACTGTATCGTCCACCACCAGCTCATGGTCGTCTATCACAACCGAGATAAGGGCACCGCCATAGGGGTCCATCTCGCCGGGGGTATAGTTGATGTTGATTACATACTCGTGGGCACGCTCCACATTCCAGATAGTGCCCCCCTTCTCGAAAGCGGTGCCGTCAGCCAGTGTGCCGGTGATGGAATACGTAAGGTTCGGCTCGAAAGCCTTCTCCTCCTTCTTGTATGGCATCATAAAGTAGGCGTGGCTGTCAAAGTTGTCAGGAGTGAAGTCCAGCGTGGCGTATGAGTGGCCTACCGTCACCTTGTAGTCCTTCACCACAGCCGAGAAATCGGCGGAGGGAGCCACTGAAGCCACCACATTGGCTATTTTGCAGTTGAGAACCACATTGGTGGTCTCGCCGGACCTGATGTCGAAGTTCTGATAGCCACGATAGAATTTCTTGTCGAAGGAGGCTGACACGCTGTCGCCCGTCCAGGCCTCGGCCACGTACGAACCGCTCTTCAGGGCCAGCGACGCGGGTACGTTCTCCACACCTTTGTATTTGTACATAAGGCCCTTCGCACCCGAAATATATACAGTGGCCTTGTCGGCCAGGCTCTGGTCCGTGACATCTTCGCCGCTGCGGGTTATGGTGTGGTTCAACACCATTTTCATATTCAGGCAACCGTCGCCGTCGCCGAAAGGTTCCTCATTGGCGCAAGAAGAGAGCAACGCTCCCCCGGCCAGCGCCGAGGCCACAAGATAAATGAGATTTCTTTTCATGGGACAGCGTCTTTATTTAGTTACGAAATAGAGGGTCTCCACTGTCGTGCCTCCCGCATCGGAGACAGTGAGGATAAATCGGTGGTCGCCGGAGCCGAGTGCGCCCAAAAGGGGCACGAGGCCGGAGATGTCGAACTCGGGCACATCCTTCATTCCGCCGACATTGACCGGGAATCCGAGGCCGCTGAGGGCTTCGGCATACGCTCCCGGATTGACGAGGTCAAGATGGTCGGTGAGGCCTACACCGGAGAGGACCTCGGGAGTAAGGGTATCGGACTTGATGTCCACAGTGAAAGCCGTTATGCCGGTCTCGCTGTCCACCTTCACCTTCACGCTCATGGAGCCTGTCACCTCTACGGGATAATCCACATCGGTGGTGCCGTTTATCGTGGCCACTACTTTAGGAGCGTGTTTCTCCGGGTTGTCGGGGTTGTCGGGGTTGTCGGGGTTGTCGGGGTCACCCTGTTCCGGACGGTCTGTGTCTTCCAGTATATCGTCATCCACATCCACGTTCACGTTCATGTCCACCACTTCCACCACCGCGTCGATGGAAACGCCCGGGGTAATGCCGCCTGTGGCGCCGGGAGGATCGACACCGGGAGTCTTCAGGCGGTAAGTGATGATATAGTGGTTGCCGGGAGCCACATCCGTATAGGTACGGAAATTCTCCTCCGGATTGTCCTCCACCGTGCCACGGAAAGTAGCCACCAGGGTTGCGGAACCCTCGCCGGCCACATAACGGAAGTTGCCGCTACGGGTTTCCGTCTTGGAGTAATCCAGACGGCCGCCGGTGCCGGCCACGACGCTGACCATACAGTCTTCGCCCATGACCTGCAGCAGTTTAGGGTCATACTTTACGGTCACTTTCACATTCCCGATTTTGCAGACCACGGGGTCCACGAATGTGACCTCGTTCTCCTTGATAGAGAACGACTGGGAACCTTCATAGTAGGGAGACTCCCATGCGGCATCGGGGTTGGAGGGAGACTTGACCGTGACCGTATAGTCCGCTACCGGAAGGGTAAGCACCTCCGGCATAGCGGCGTAAGTGCCGGCATACTCGATGACACCGGCTGTGGACTTCACCTCCACCAGGAAGTCCCCTATGTTCACCTCGGCGGCACGTACCTGGTTTTCAGAGGAGTTCACCTCCACTACCATTTTGCGGAAATTTGCCGTCCCCTCTCCTTTGCCCTCTCCGTCGGTGAACGGGTCTTCCTTGCTGCAGGAGGGCAGCAAGAGGGCCAACAATGTCAGACAGCTGAATATTCTGAATATATTGTTCATAACGTTGTAACCTCTTAATAAGTGAAAATAATGTTGTCCACATCAAGCACATTGCCTATATAGCGGGCATCGGTGTAACCCTGAAACGCACCTTTAGACCCCTTCACCGGCTTTACGGAGGGACTGTCTGCCGTACTGGAAATAAACACCACGTAGGCGTGTGTGGCCTTCATCTTCGTGTTTGTGTACTTTATGGGGAGCGTGGCTGTGGTGTAACTGCTCTTGTCCTGGTTGGACACCAACTCGGCGCGGCCAAGCTCGGTGACCTTGCCGCCGTTGCGGTTCTCCACCACTACGTACGCCTTGAAGCTCTCGGAGTTGACGCCCGCGAACTTATACATGAACGTAAGCGCCGTGGGTCGTGAAGTGAAGGGACGGCCGTAGGTGAATGTCTCTTGGTCTGAGCCCTGATTGTAAGTATATGAACCCATGAAGAGATAGCCGGCGGCCTTGGCGTTGCATGCGCCACCGCCCTCGATAAAAGTGTTGGCTCCGCCTTTGGCAAAGCCGACGGTACAGATTTCCGCAGCGTTGGTGCCGTTCACTCCGGCTACGTTGTACGTGCCTGCATAATAATTATACCACATGGAGGTATGGCCGTGGTCCTTGTTGGTGGTCAGCATATTGCGTGTGGCCCAGTAGGCATTGTCGGTGGCTGCGCTCCAGGGGAAATAGTTATATACGGTATTGTTGTAGATTGTCGCCTTTTTACTCCAGCCGGAGTCTCTGCTCCAGTCATTCATCTCGTTGTTCTGAGGCTGTATTATCGGCTCGGTAGTGATGGAGCAGGAGCGGTAAATGCCGGAAACAACGCCGGTGTCGGATGCCGCCACATACAGGGTGGCGCCGGGGGTGAGGCCGCCCAAGGTGACCGTGCCGTCGGAGTTGACAGTGACGTCACTTACGGCCGAGTAGCTGTTCCCGTCGGCAGAGACGTAATACTTCAGAGAGCCGAGAGCGTATTTGCTGTTTCTCTGCACCGAGAAGACGGCATGGGTGGCCCATACGTCCACATCGGTAGTAGAGAGCAGGACACCTGTTTTGCTTAAGGTGCCGACAGCCTTGACCGTCGAACCATAGCATACACGCACCGGGAAGTCGGCATGAGTCTCGGGCACCGTGAAGGTGACCACATAATTATCGCCGGACTTTTCGGAGGAAAGGACCGTAGGCGCGTACCATACACCCACTGCCGTCTGCAATTCGACCCTCACCTTGTCGGCGAAATCCGCCCCGTCGTAGGCGAGGGTCACACTGGCGCGGTCATCGTCTATGCGTATTCCCGGCAGCGATACTATCGAGAGATTCACGGCACGGACAACGGCATCAAGCATTACCGGCTCATGAGTCTTGCCATAGCGGTCCACAGCCACAATGGCGAATGAATGGTTGCCGGGATTCCTGATGTTCTTGAATACGTCGGTAAAGTCCACCACAGCCATCTTGTCCGGATTGCGGTATAGGCCCTTTACGTCCAGTCCGAATGAGGCGAGCAACGCCTGCTGGGCCTCGGTGGCCTTCATAAGGTCCAGTTCTGCGGGGAAGCCGCGCGAGAGCAACTCGTCGCTCCGGGTGGTGAGTGTCACGGAACGGAATGAGCCTGGCGCGTTAAGCGTAACCGCCGTCCGGGAAGGGGTTTCGCCCTCGGACACCGTCAGCGTCTGGCCACTTACGAATCCTTTGGGCGTGGCGACGGGGCCGGGCATCAGAAGTACCTTGTCCGAGACATCGATGTCCACATCCTCGGTTACTATGGAGTCGTCGAAGATGATTTTCAGCACCCCCTCGCCGGCCTGCCCGTCGTTCACATCAAGCGTGACGTGGTAGTGGTGACGGGGCAATGCCTCGAACTCGGCGGCCTGAAGTGTGGCGGAGAGGCCGTTCTGCTTGGTAATGGAGACATCCAAAGTAATGTTGCCGGGGCGCACGTATGCCGGGCGCTCCTCCTCGCTCTCGAAGGAAATGTAATCACCCCCCTGGGAGTGTACCTGGGCGCTGTACTGCGGGAAAAACCTGCGGAAAGCGTCGGTGTAGTCTATGCTCACCATCGTATTGGCCAGCGAGGCCGTCACCGCCACTTCGGTCTCGGAGCCTTCCACCACATTCAGGTCCGCCACTCCGTAATAATAGGGGGATTCGAAGCCCTCATAGTCTATCGCTCCGTAATACGCCTCCAGCGTGTAAGCGCCGGCAGTAAATTGCGTCTCGAGAGGGAACTCGTCCACAGAGCCCCATGAGTGGGAATACGACCCGTCGGTCTTGGTCAGTTTAAGATTGAGTTCCGAGACTTCCGGAACTTTCGATGCCTGCGAGGCGCGGGATTGCGGCACTGCATCCGTCACAGAGCCGTCCACGCCTACCCGCAGGACAATCCGTCCTTGTCCATCTCCAAGTCCCGAAGGCTCATCGGAGGCACAGCCGCCGAGCGCCATGAGGACAAACAGACCCGAGATGTACAACAGTTGCCTGATTCGCATAATCGGATTATCAATTAGTTAATTAGTTAATTAGTTAATTTATAGACCTTTATATAGATATTCCATATATCAGCGTTTCGCAAAATTAACTTATTTTTCTATTATCTGCAAATTTTTCTTTATCTTTGCACATTCTTTGCTTATCCATTCAAGTTTTCTCTCGTTATTTTTTTATGAAGAAGGACATCCTGCGGATTATCTCCGAGTCTCGTCAATTCAAGTTACTTCAGGAAGCGCCCACACCCCGTTGGGTAATATTCGCACTTGATATGCTTATTGTGGCACTTGCCTCGCTTATGGTGTTGCCCTACAATCTTTTCGGTGTATCCGGTTCCTCCGGGCTGTACGTCTACAGCCTGTTCCTGGGCGTGTACGCAATCATGAACCTGATTGTCGGCGCATACAAGTGCATCGTCCGTCTGTCCATGCCGTACGACCTGCTCAAGGTGTTCTGGTGTGTGTTCCTCTCCTCGGTCATAATCACGGCCATAAGTGTCAGCTACGGCCTGTTGACGGCGGCACATCACCCCTTGTTGGGAATAGTGCCCGTCATCCTTATCGGCACCATGGTCATGAGCCTTATGATGTCCTTGCGCATTGTAGTCAAATACATGTTCATACATCTGAGCCGTGTGGCCAGCCGGCGTGAACGTGTCATAGTACTCGGCACCTCCATAGACAGTCTGGCCGTAGCCATGACCCTTAAGGACGAACCTCGCGGACAATTCATACCCGTGGCCCTGCTCACGATAGGAGACCGGCACAAGTCCGACACCATACAGGGCCTCCCTGTGGAACAGTTTGACCCGAACAGACTGGAACAGATTTTCAGACGGCACGATACCAATACCCTCATATTCCTGAATTCCCAGACACCGCTGATGCGCTCCGGCATGGCCGAACACTTCATCAACTCGCACATCAGACTCCGGGTCATAAACCAGGTGGACGAGTTCGATGTGGACAAGGAGAGCGAATCAGCCAATATCTCGGCTCATGTCAACGCCGTGAAAATCGAAGACCTCCTGGGGCGCCAGGTAATCAAGACAGACAGCCGCCGCGTTGCCGCCGCCCTGAAGGACAGCACCGTGCTTATCACCGGCGCCGCCGGCTCTATCGGCAGCGAGATAGTGCGTCAGGTGGCTTCTTTCGGCGCCGGAAAAATAATACTGCTGGACCAGGCCGAAACCCCTATGCACGACCTGCAGCTGGAGATGGAGTCCAAGTTCCCCGACATAGACATAGTGCTGTATGTGGCAGACGTGCAGAACCGCGAGCGCCTCAGGCAGGCGTTCAGGCAGTACAGCCCGCGCTACGTGTTCCATGCCGCCGCCTACAAGCATGTGCCGATGATGGAACGCAACCCCTCCGAAGCCATACTCACCAATGTCATGGGCACCAAGAACCTTGCCGACCTCTCCCTGCAATGGGGCGTGCGCAAGTTCGTGATGGTCTCTACGGACAAGGCCGTGAACCCCACCAATATCATGGGCGCGTCCAAACGCATAGCGGAAATCTATGTGCAGAGCCTCTTCTTCCAGGCGGCCCGCGATGCCGGAGACCAGCCGGTGCCGCAGTTCATCACCACCCGTTTCGGCAACGTACTCGGTTCCAACGGCTCCGTAATCCCCCTGTTCCGCCGCCAGATAGAAGCAGGTGGGCCCGTCACCGTCACACACAAGGACATAATCCGCTACTTCATGACCATCAAGGAGGCTTGCTCGCTGGTGCTTGAAGCAGGCTGCATGGGCCACGGCGGCGAGATTTTCCTCTTCGATATGGGAGAGCCGGTGAAGATTTACGACCTGGCACGACGCATGATTCTACTGGCAGGGCTTAAACCCGGGGTGGACATCGAAATCAAAGAGACAGGGTTGCGTCCCGGCGAGAAACTCTATGAAGAACTTCTCAACGACAAGGAGACGACCATCCCCACAGACAATGACAAAATCATGATTGCCAAGGTGCGCGAATACGACTTCATGGCCGTACTCCCCCACATCGAGACCATGATTCAGCTGGCCAAGGAGGGCAACATCCACGACATGGTGATGAGCATGAAGGGCCTCGTGCCGGAATACATCTCCAACAACTCCGTATTCCAGCAGATAGACGCGGAGATGCGTCATACGGCTCCCGCAGCTGACGGACATCAATCTGAAACCACTCCTCCCATTATACAATAATATGATTACCAGACGTTTAGTAGCTTCATTACTTCTATTGGCCTCGTCTGCCGCGTCTTACGCATGGGACATAAACGACCTTCTGAACCGTGCGGGACAGTCCGCCGGCAATATGACAGAGGGTCTGTCCGACGCATTGAACGGAATAGTCAACGGCATATTCACCACCTCCGACCTTGAGGTCAAAGACCTGGCCGGCACATGGGTGGTGCAGGGTTCGGCCGTGTCTTTCCAAAGCGAAGAGTTCCTCAAGAGAGCCGGCGGCAACGCCGCCGCGTCGATGATAGAGGCGCGCATCGACCCGTACTTCCAAAATTACGGGCTCACATGCGCCATACTGACCATCAAGGAGGACGGCTCTTTCTCCCTCCGGACAAAGAAGCTCACACTCTCCGGCACAATCACCAAGCAGGAGGTCAAGAAAGGACAGAAACAGGGAGGCAATTTTTTGTTCGACTTCAGCAACTTAGGGCTTATATCCATGGGCGACGTCAACACTTACGTAGCCAAGACCCCTCAGGGTCTGGATGTGATGTTCGATGCCTCGCATCTCCAATCTCGGCTCTCTTCCTTAGCCGCTTTTTCAAAAAACAGCACAGCCAAGACACTCACAGAGCTGCTGAACAAGTACGACGGCATCTGCATAGGCTTCAGACTCGGAAAATCCGCAGCAACGCCTGACGCAGCCAAGCCCTCCACACCGGCCGACAAGGTGACGGAACCAGCCGCCTCCGGCTCGGCCTTCGACCGGCTCGGCACACTGCTCGAAAACGCCGGCAAGAACAAGAAAAAGAAATAATCACGCCTCCCCGGAGACCCCCAGGCCGAAAAGAGCGAAGTCATACTTCACGGGGTCCAGAGGGTCATACCTGCGCAACGTGGCCGTAAGCTGCTCCGCAGCCTTGCGGTCATTGCTTTTACGGGACAACAGTCCGAAAGAGCGGGACACATTGGCCACATGCACGTCCATAGGTATGTACAGCCGCGAAGGCTTCAGGCATTTCCACAAGCCCATATCCACCACCCCGTCATCCCGGACCAGCCACCTCAGGGCCATGTTCACACGTTTCAGAGCCGTGGACTCCATGCGCACAGGCAGACACTCCGGACAGCCGGCGCCGCCGTTCACATCGGCCAACAGCGCGCGCAGCGCCTCGCCGAACACCCACGGGGCGGCCTCGGCGTCCGTCGGCACGGCAGCGGCGCAAAGCGCCTCGAGCGACCCGTAGCGGCGATACACCTCGCGCAAGCCCCGAAGCATGTACTTCAGGTGAGAGCCGAACATTGTCCGGTGTATGTTGAGCCGGTCCGGCAACTCCTCCCAGTCTCCGGACATCACATACTTGTGCGGCTGTCCCTCCATCAGAGAGAGCAGCCGCTCGCAATCCCGCAGAATCATAGGGCGCCGTCCCCAGGCGATAATCGCGCACAGCAACGCCGCAACCTCCACATCCTCCTGCCCGCTGAAACGGCGGGGAAACTGCACCGGGTCATCATCCGCGAACTCCGGCACATTGATACGCGCCACCGCCTCCTCCAGCAATTCCCGCATCTCGGCAAACTCCGGTTCCCCGCTCCGTCCGCCCGCCCTGGACTCCGCTATAACCTGTTTCGATATTTGATGTGTCATAGTGTCATGTAATAACTTTGAAGACACAAATTTAATAATTTATCGGCTGACTCCAAAATCCCGACTCACCGGGAGGGTAGGGGCATATGCGTAAGAACGACGTGTCAGCCTTGAAGCAGTTTTACCAAATCATCCGGATTCGGCAATGCGTCAGAATATTGTTTTGGCAGTTTTGACGTAAAGGTATAAGTCGCCACACCCATAGGAGTGGTTGTGTTTCTGAATGCGTACTCCACCATCTTATCGGATTTTTCTCTACACAGAATCAGACCTATAGATGGATTTTCATCGGAGCGCCGCACCAAATCGTCAAGAGCCGACAGATAAGTGTTCAACTGTCCGGCGTATGCACCCTTGAACTTGCCTTTTTTAAGTTCAACGGCTACGAGGCAACGCAACCCTCTGTGATAGAACAGCAAATCGACAAAAAGGTCTTCATCGTCAACAGTCAGCCTGTACTGGTTTCCCATGAACGTAAAGTCCTGACCGAAAGCCATAATAAAATTCTTGATATTCTTGACTATCTGTGTTTCAAGCATTTTTTCGTCAATAATATCATCATCGTCCCAATCGACAAAATCGAAAAGATAGTTGTCCTTGAAAGCCTCCAAAGCCCTGCTGCGCAGTTTGTCTTCAGAGATTGTCTGTAGGAAATTCGTTGTCTGGATTTTCTCTTTCTCAAAGAGGCCGTCTTTAAGGGCGTATTTGAGTTTAGACACTTGCCAGAACTCCATGGCGCATTTCCGTATGTAAAAAAGCCTTTCATTCAATGTAGATGTCTTTCGCAGGATTTCCCTATGATGGGTGAAGGAGACATTGAAAAACATCTCTAATTGCTCGGCAGTCAAATCAAAGGTAGTCAATTGCCGGTTCAGGAGAATTTCTCCGGCAGGATGCAAAGGATAGTCAGAATCGGCAGTCATTGATTGCCGATTCTCGAAAACGGTTCGCCATTCCTCGAAAAAGATACGCATATCTTTAATCGATGTCTCCGAAAAACCCCTCAATCCAGGCAATTCCTGACGCAACAGGGCCGACAGAGTTTTTATAGCGCCTGACCCCCAATGACCTTTACGGGAACGACACGATATATATTCACCAATATTGTAATATAATGTAATCGCCTTTTTGTTGACAAGTTTAGCAAGTTGATAACGGCTATCTACAATTGCTTTTCTAATTTCTTTCACAGCAATCAGAATATCCGAATATTCAGAGCTGGAGGCACTAATTATTTTCATGACCACAAAGTTAATGCAATTGCGACACACGTCCAAACGCCTGACGCAGAAATTCACATAAAACCACAGGACAGTGAGTGTCAAGACGCAGAGAGTGCCTGGCGCGGACAGGGTCGGCACAGCTTTCCTCTACTTGCCCGGCACTCCGGTCAGTCAGGCCCTGCCAACTCATGTCAGCGGGCCACGAACTTCTTGCCCTCAGAGATGTATATTTGTCCTTTTATGAGGGTTGTCACCCTGTTCCCTTGCAGGTCATGGACAGCGGCATCTGCATCCGGCATAGCCACCTCAGTTAAGCCCGTGGTGGGGAACTCCACTATTATCAGCAGTAAAAACAGGGAATCCGAGCCGATTTGTTAAAATCAAGAAAAGAGGACGCGGAACGGAGAAGAGTGACGGACAGGAAGCGCGGGACGCAAAGGCGTGGGAAGGCAGGCGCGGCAGGCGGACCATATTTCGCAGTCTTTCACCAGCGCCGGTCCGGAGCGACAGCGTCCAAGCCCCTGTAATTTACGGATTTTGAAATATTGAGGATTTTTATTAATTTTGTGGTAAAATTGGATTACCCCTGCCCCATGAACGATGACAGCCACGAAATAGAAAATACGCCTGAGAAAGAGGATACGGAAAAGAAGAACTATATTGTGCCGGGTTCGGACGTGCGCTCCCAGCTCTCGGATATGTACCGCAGCTGGTTTCTGGAGTATGCGTCATACGTGATTCTGGAACGTGCCGTGCCCCATATCGAGGATGGCCTGAAGCCTGTGCAGCGACGTATTCTCCACTCCATGTACACCCTTGACGACGGGCGCTTCAACAAAGTGGCCAACATAGTGGGCAACACTATGCAGTACCACCCTCACGGGGATGCCTCCATCGCCGACGCCTTGGTGCAGTTGGGCCAGAAGGACCTGCTTGTGGACACACAGGGAAACTGGGGCAACATACTGACGGGCGACGGCGCGGCCGCCTCCCGTTACATAGAGGCACGCCTCTCGGAGTTCGCCCTCGAGACCCTGTACAGTCCGAAGATAACCGACTGGACCCCCTCCTACGACGGACGCAAAAAAGAGCCGGTGACCCTGCCCGTGAAGTTCCCGCTGCTCCTGTCGCAGGGCGTGGAGGGCATTGCCGTGGGGCTCTCTTCCAAGATATTGCCCCATAACTTCGTGGAGATATGCGAGGCCGCCGTCAGTTGCCTAAAGGGGGAAGAGTTTCACCTCTATCCGGATTTCCAGACCGGCGGCTTCATAGATGTGTCCCGCTACAACGACGGGGAGCGCGGGGGCGCGGTGAAGGTCAGAGCCAAGATAGAGAAACTGGACGCCAAGACGCTCTCGATAACCGAGGTTCCCTACGGCAAGACCACCACGGGGGTAATCAACTCGGTCCTCAACGCCCAGCAGAAGGGTAAAATAAAAATAAAAAGCGTAGTGGACCACACGTCCGCCACAGCCGACATACAGGTGCATCTGCAGCCCGGCACCTCCTCGGACAAGGCCATAGACGCGCTCTACGCCTTCACTGACTGCGAGGTGTCCATATCGCCCAACTGCTGCGTAATCAGCGACGAGAAACCCCACTTCCTGTGCGTGAGCGATGTGTTGCGGTACAGCGTGGACCACACACGCCGTGTGCTGCTGGCAGAACTCAGGATAGACCTGGGGGAGACCCGCGAGGAGCAAATATTCGCCTCGCTGGAGAAAATATTCATAGAGGAGCGCATATACAAGGACAAGGCGCTGGAAGAGGCTCCGGACATGGATACCGCCGTAGACCACATCTTCAAGCGAATAGAGCCGTGGGCCGACAAGTTTTTCAGACCTGTGACACGCGACGACGTGATGCGCCTGTGGGAAATACGCATGGGCCGCATCCTTAAGTTCAACGCCGACAAGGCCAACGACCGCATAGCCGCCCTGGAGGACAGAATAGCCCGTCTGCTCCACGACATAGACCATATCACCGAGTACACCATAGCCTGGTACGAGCATCTCAAGGAGAAGTACGGCCACAAATATCCCCGCCACACAGTGATACGGGGCTTCGACTCCATAGAGGCCGCCAAAGTGGCCGAAGCCAACAAAAAGCTGTTCATAGACCGCGAAGGAGGCTTTGCCGGCACCGGCCTCAAGGATGCCGAACAGGTGGGCGTATGCTCGGACCTGGACGACATAATCGTCTTCTACAAGGACGGAAAATACAAAGTGGTGAAGGTGTCCGAAAAGTTCTATGTGGGCAAGAATGTAATCCACATAGGGGTCTTCAAGAGGGGTGACAAGCGCACCATCTACAATGTAATCTACCGCAACGGCAAGGGGGGGCCCTACTATATGAAGCGTTTCGCAATCCCCGGCCTTACCCGTGACAAAGAATACGACGCCACCAAAGGGCTGGAGGGCTCGCGCATAGTCTGGTTCTCGGCCAATCCCAACGGGGAGGCCGAGGTGCTGCGCATCACCCTCAAGGCCAGACAGCGGCTCAAGGTACTCCAGTTCGACATAAATTTCGCCGACCTCGCCATCAAGGGCAAGGAGGCGCTCGGCAATCTTGTGACCAAGAACGACATAGCCCGCATCTCCCTCAAAGAGAAAGGGGTCAGCACCCTGGGAGGCCGCAATGTATGGTGGGACCGCGACGTGCTGCGCCTCAACTACGACGGACGAGGAGAGCTGCTGGGCGAGTTCCAGAGCAACGACCTGGTATTGGTGGTGATGAAAAACGGCGAGTTCCACACCACCTCTTTCTCGGACACCAACCACTACGAGGAGGGAATACTGCGTATCCAGAAGTTCGACCCCCACAAAGTGTGGACCGCCGTGCTGAACGACGCTTCGCAGGGATACCCGTATGTGAAGCGCTTCACCTTCGAGCCTTCGCCCAAGCCGCAACGGTTCGTTGGCGAGGATGCGAAGTCAACCCTCATCCTGCTCACCGATACTCCCTACCCGCGTCTGCAGGCCACCCTTGGCGGGAGCGACGCCGTGCGCGAGCCTATAGTAATAGAAGCCGACGAGTTCATAGGCGTAAAGAGCTTCCGCGCCAAAGGGAAACGCCTCACCACCTGGGAACTCGACACCGTCACCGAGCTGGAACCTGCGCGTCTGCCGGAACCGGAACCTGCCGAGGAAAACATCCGGACACCGGGACCGGCAGAGGAGGAACCACCTATCAGCCAGGTGGATGTGCGCGACGAGCTTACAGGCCAGCACCAGTTGTTCAAGAGTCAGGAAGAATGAATACCCGTGCAATCATACTCATGGCCCTGTGTCTGGGAACGACGGCGCTGCATGGCGCCGAGCCGACTGACACCGCCGCAGTAGACCGCCATGTGCTCAGCACCGTCTATTCACTGGAAGCCGGCGGTGAACACGCCTTTAACACATACCTGTCCCCGCTCACCCAGACAGGCTGCAATTTCGCCCTCTCGGGACAATGGAGCCGCCCCTTTGCCGGACCGCAACGGGACATGGACATCAAGGCCCGCGCCAATGTGGGCTTTCTGCAGAATCCCGCACGAAACGCCGGCATGAACGACATAGGCATATCCCTGTCCTGGCAAGCCAATCAGGCTTTCACCCCGCTGCCGGACCTCACACTGAAGGCCGGTGCCGGCGCACTGCTGGACGCGGGACTCCTGTACCTGCCACGCAATTCCAACAATCCGGTGGCGGCACGGGCGTGGCTGGGGCTGACCCTAAACGGGGCGGCAACCTACCGCCTGCGTCTGCGCGGCAAGACCTTACGCCTCATAGAGGAAGTCAGCCTTCCCTCGCTTGGCGTATTCTTCAGCCCGCACTACGGGGAGAGCTACTACGAGATATACCTGGGCAACCACTCGGGCCTGGCACGATGCGGCTGGTGGGGCAACCACTTCGCCATCGACAACCTCGTAGCTGTGGAAATCCCCGTGCGCTCCATCCGCCTGCGCCTGGGCTACCGCCTCAATGTGCTCAACAGCATCGCATCACATATAGATTCCCGTATCACGACCCACAGTTTCGTGTTAGGTATAGCCACGGACTGGCTCAACGTCTCCCGCCGATATGAATAAACTCTCGATTCTTACAGTCAGTATGCTGTTATGCCTCTGCTCTTGCGCTTCGCTGGAAGAGTACGAGAACACCGGCACAGGCAACTTCGACGCACTCTGGACAGCCCTGGACGAGCATTACTGCTTCTTTGCGGAAAAAGAGGTAGACTGGAACTCGGTGTACACCGAGTATTACCCCAAGGCCGCCGCATGCGCCACGACGGACGAACTCTTCGATGTCTGCTCGGATATGCTGGCCACCCTCAAGGACGGACACGTAAACCTCTCCGGCACCACACGCACCTCGTACTACCGCGCCTGGTGGACAGACTATCCGCAAGACTTCAACCTGCGCACGCTTCAGCAATATTACCTGGAGTTCGACTGGCGCAGTGTCGGCGCAATATCCTATAAGAAACTGTGCGACGGCCGGGTGGGCTACATATATTATTCCACATTCAACTCGACACCGGGCCAGGGTGCGCTGGACGGCATATTCACCTACCTCGCGGACTGCGACGTGCTGATTATGGACATACGCGACAACGGAGGGGGACTGCTGACATCTGTGGAACCCTGGGTGGGCCGCTTCATAGACCACGAAATCACAGCCGGCTACATACGCCATAAGACAGGCCCGGGGCACGACGACTTCTCGGCTCCCTATCCGGTAACATACAAGCCGGCGGAACGGGGACGCGCAATGTGGACAAAGCCGATAGCGTTGCTTACAAACCGCTCCTGTTTCTCGGCGGCAAACGATTTTGTGAGCGTAATGAAGCAGTTGCCGCAAGTCACAGTGATAGGCGCACGCACGGGAGGAGGGGGCGGACTCCCCTTCAGCAGCGAGCTGCCCTGCGGGTGGAACGTGCGCTTCAGCGCCTGTCCCATGACCGACGCACAGGGCAACGAAATCGAAAGCGGCATAGACCCCTCGCCCGGCTGCGAAGTCCACTCTCCGGACACCGAACTGGCACAGGGGCGCGACGCCATACTTGACTTCGCCATCTCCTATCTACTCAAAAATTAAAGGGTGTAAGAAATCAAACCTATCACTTCAGTTCTTTCGGGTCTCATGACCACGAGTGTATATCATTAAATACAAAATACTACAGATTGAAATCAGAAGACGCGCACCAACTGAAAATTTGCCAAAGCATCTTTCTCGGCAAAAAATAAAAAAAATATTTGCAAAATACAAAAAAAATATATTATATTTGCGCAATCAACTAATATAATTAAATCCGAATCAATGAAAAACAACATTTTACAATTCGTTTCGTGCTTTGCTATATTAACTTTAGCAAGTGCTTGTAGTCAGGACCTATTAGACCAACCAGCAAGTCCCGACAATCTTCTAAGCAAAAACAGTCATAAAGTAACATTGGAAGAAGCCTTGGAAAGGAGCAAGGTGTTTCGAAATGGACTTAATGAAGGTCTTGAGACACGAAGTATGCAAATATCAGACATTGAGTCTGTAAACTATTTAAGTTCCGGAATTAAAACACGAGGCCAGGATACGGATACAATCTTCTATCTCGTGAACTACAAAAACGAACAGGGCTTCATGCTTTTATCCGCCGATGAAAGAACGATTCCTGTTTACGCGATGGCTGACGAAGGCAAACTTGACCTTAATGACACTACCTTCAACGAAGGACTCCGCGCATTTTATAATCTTGCAAAAAACGATGCTCTTTCCGCAAGGATTCCTACTGACACAATAACATTTGGCGGTGGCATTGACATAGACCCGTTTGATTACACCTATGACAGAACTGTAAAACCAATGTTCTCTAAAAATTTACGGAGTATCGGTCAAGGTGAGCCATTTAATACATACTGCAAACATGCGGATGGAGTGGAAACTCAAATGGTTATTTTTACTATGGGTCAACTTGTCGTATAGACGGAACGGCAGATATTTATGATAATGACGATTTAGGGTACAGCAGTCAAATTACTTACTACAACTTGCATATGTATATTAAACTTTAATTAGTACAAATATGAAGAAATTTATTATTTTATTAGCAGGTATATTCATTATGCTGACTGCTTGCTCCGACAATGACGAGCCTAAGACGGACTCATATAAATTTGAGACGTTGGAGGAAATCTGCGGCACAGGCAACTGGGAGACTGACAAAGTAGCTTACTTTGCAAGCAACGGACAAGAGGTAGACAATGACCTTGTATTTGAAAGCAATGTAGGTGCCAATATGGGTTTGCAGTTTTCTGTCAAAGAGGGCAAGTTCACGGAATATTACCGACCGGACGGATACACCTGGGAATCGCATACAAGCGACTTCACATTTGACCGCAAGACCGGATACATATATCTGGAAGGCTCGGACAAGCCCTTCGCACAGATAATCAGCGCCGCCCCGGACCGCATTGTCCTCCACGCCCACTACGGCGAGTACATCTACAAAGCGATGCTTGAAGGCTACGACAAAACCGATGACACACCCGACGAAGGCTCCTACGGCCTGATAGAAGTGGTGCCCGCCGCCCCCGATGCCTTCACCAACCACGAACCTTTTTAGTGCCTGTGGACCTTTCCCAGTCCTTGCGGGTCCCAGTCCTTCCCAGTCCTTGCGGGTCTCCTGACCCGCAAGTGTATACCATTGAATACAAGATACTTATATAAGTTGTGGGTCAGGAGACCCACAACGACTAAAATACCACAACGACTAAAACGGGTGACCTGCGCCAACTGAAAGGTGCGGGTCACTTGTTTTTTAAACGGAAATGCGGGTGGTGGGCCATCAGCTCGGCGCGTACCCGGCTCCGGTCTATATGGATGTATTTCTGGGTGGTGGAAATGGTTTCGTGGCCTAAGATTTCCTGAATGGCGCGCAGGTTGGCTCCCCCTTCCAGCAAATGGGTGGCGAAGCTGTGGCGCAACGTATGCGGACTGACCGTCTTCCGTATACCCGCCAAGGCCGCCAGGTCCCGGATTATGTAGAAGACCATTACGCGGGTGAGGCGCCTGCCCCGGCGGTTCAGGAAGAGTATATCCTCCTCGCCCTCCTTGATTGGGCCGCGCTCCCTCTCCTCCAGGTACGCCCCGATTTCCTCCAGAGCAACCGGCGAGACGGGCACGAGACGCTGCTTGCTCCCTTTGCCTTCCACCAGCATATACTCCTCCTCCGGGAACAGACGGCTCAGGCGTAGCTCCACCAGCTCGCTCACACGCACTCCGCTGCCATAGAGCGTCTCGATAATGGCACGGTTGCGCTGTCCCTCCGCCTTGCTCATGTCTATGGAGGCTATCATGGCGTCTATCTCCGCCACCGTCAGCACATCGGGCAGAGCATCGGTATGCGAGGGACCCTCTATAAGCTCCGTGGGGTCATCATCCCTGTAGTTTTCCATACGCAGAAAACGGAAAAAACCGCGTATGCCGCTAAGGGTACGGGCCTGCGAGCGACTGCCCACCCCGGCCTCGTGCAGCGCGAACAGATATTCCTCCACCTGCTGACGGGTGGCATCCGCAGGGCTGACGCCGGCATCCGCGAACCAGGCGAGCAGCCCGCGCGCATCCCGGCCGTATGCCTCGCGTGTATTCGGACTCAGGGAGCGCTCCACCATCAGATAAGCCTGAAAGTCTCCGAGCAGCTTTTCCTTGCCGGTCATCGGCCTGAACTCCGGTCCCGCCATGCTCATGTCATCTTGAGTTCCGTCTCATAAAGCGGCACATCGCGGTCGCTCACCAATATGGCCATTCGCCTGTCGAAGAAAATCCATCCGCCCTCCATCGTCTCCTTCAGGGTATCAAGTATGCCGGCCACATCGTGCAGGTTACGCACCACGGCCATGTTGCCGGAGCGGAGCATATTTCCCGGCAGACCTTTGCGCAGGTCCAGGGCCTCGCACACCGTCAGTATGCGCTTCCCGTCACGGTATCCGCCCAGGCCACGCCCCATTATGGGACGCATATCGGCCATGCGCACCAGCAGCTCAAGCTGCGGCTCCATACTGTCCGAAAGGCGAATACCGTCGGGTGCCAGACGGGCTATGAGTCTGAACATCACCTCGTAGGTACGCCTCAGGCGTTTGGGGTACCGCATAGTGAGGCAGGACATACGCCCCACCGCATAATAGTGTCCCTTGCCATAAATCACATCCCTGACCACCCTATAGGCGAAAGGGGAGTGAACCCCAACGCCTATGCGGTGCCGGCGCAATTTATACCAACGGATTAAACTGAACATCTTATTTCTTACTCCTCCTGATATGTATGACAATCCCGAAGGCGACAGAGGTCAGTAACAAGAGATAAATAATGACTACGGCGCTTATCGCTATGCCGTTTGTGACATGCAGGCTTTCCGGGTCAAAGGTAAATTCTATCCGATGTCTGCCGGCAGGGACCCTAAGGGCGCGCAGCACATAGTTAACACGCGCTATGTCGGCATCCTTGCCGTCTATCGTGGCTTTCCAACCCCAGGGGAACCATATCTCGCTGAAGACAGCCACGCCCCCTTTCTGCGAATCAGCCTCATACTCAAGACGGTTGGGTTCATAACCTGTCAGCCTTATATAGTCGCTCTCCGAGGGAACGGTCGCCCGGCCAAGTGTATTCCGGAACTCCTTGTCGGCCACGGCCGCCCTGCGTGTATCCAGTGAGTCAAGAGCCGCCATCTCGGCGTCCGCGCCCTCCACATAGTCCACGCGGCTTACCCACCACGCGTTGCCCAGGGCATCCGGATTCTTCTCATATTTCCATACCTTGCCCCCGTTGCCGTCGTTGTCCTGATACATTATATACTTGGTATTCAGCATATTCAGGACAGCTATATTATTAGCGGCTATCTGGCGCTCCAGCAGGTCATTGTAGCGTGTCAGCTTGGCGGCGTGATATCCGCCTATGGTATTGTGGAAATAAGAACTGCGGGCACTTCCCATGCCGTCTATGTCCAGGACACGGTAATGCCCCTTGTCTTTCAGTATCTCCCGGTCGGCCTCATTCTCTTCGATTGTCATCTCTTTCTGCGAGGTGAAGTTCTCATGGTTCACGTAGCGCTTGTTCACCGCATAGAGGTCTATGAGGCAGAACAACATCACTGCCCCCACCATCAGATACGCCTGTCTGTACCAGCCCTTGACGTAGGACCACACGGCCATGAATCCGAGAGCGAGGAAAATAAACGAGCGTAAAGCATCGGCGCTCACGAGACTCAGCCGAGCCTCCTTGATGGCGCGGAACACATTGGCGTAATTGGGGTCGCTCATAAGGTCTTGCTCGCGTATGAGGTCTATCTCCTGCTGCGAAAGGCCGGAACCCATCACAGAGGGGAACATCCACAACAGCAGACACAGGAACCCGAGCGCACCGGAGACCATACACAGCTTTCGGGAAAGTCTCCGCCGCTCCGCGAGTGCCGCCGGGCCTTCCGGCTCCCTGCATATCTCCACTATGCGAGCCACTCCCATCATAGCCAACACCGGAATGGTGAACTCCGTTATAACAAGGATAGAGGACACGGTACGGAACTTGGAATAGCCCGGGAAATAGTCTATGAACATACGCGAGAACAGCTCGAAATTATGTCCCCATGCCAAGAGGACGCTCAACACCGTCACCCCGAACAGCCACCACTTGAGCGGCCCGCGACAGATGCACAGCGCCAGTATGGCCAGAGCCAAAACAAAAGCGCCCACATACACCGGGCCGTTGGTCATAGGCTGATTGCCGAAATACTGGGGGAACTGGGAGACGAACATATTCTCCTCATAGCTCAGTCCCGAAGGGTTGATGTCAGCCACGCTCAACAGCGAGTTTTCCCCCTGTACCGGCTTGATGCTCGCACCACCCTTGACATTGGGCACCAGCAGGGTCAGCGTCTCGTCGGCGCCATAACTCCACTGGGTTATATAGTCGAAATCCGCACCGGCGGGTCCGGGTTCTTCCCCCTCCTTGGCACTCAGCAGTGTGGCGCGGCCACGGATTGTCTCTTTGGCATACTCAGCCGTGTTGTAGAGGCTCGCGCAATTGGCGGCAATGGCCAGCAGACCGGCGCCGAACACGCATCCGGTAGCTATCAGCCACCGGCGTATCTGTCCCTGCCTGCGCAGGCTCATGAATGTCGCGCCCATAAGCGCCAATATCACGAACCCGAAGTAATAGGACATCTGTATATGGTTGGCCATCAGCTGCAACGCTCCGAACAGGGAAGCCAGGGCAGTACCCCACAGATACTTGCCCCGATAGCATAGCCAGATGCCGCCAAGCGTGGGCGGGATATAGCTCAGGGTGACGAACTTCCATATATGGCCGGCGCCGATAATAATTATAAAATATGTGGAAAATGCCCAGGCTACGGCGCCGAACAGCGACACATACCACTTCATTTCCATACACAGACCCATGATAAAGAATCCTATCATCATGGCAAACAGCAGGTTGGCCGGCGCAGGAAGCCACAGGCCGTAAAGCCTGTTCAACCACTCCATCAGCGAATTGGCCTCATAGCTCGGAGATATCTGGAATGTCGGCATACCGCCGAACAGAGAATCCGTCCACCGCGTCACCTCGCCGGTACGCTCGGTGTATTCCTGGCCTTCATGGCCGTTGGCAAGGCCCTGTTGCATGTCGTGCTGACCCAGGGTCCGGCCGTCTATGTCGTCCGGATAGAAAAATAAAATCGAAATCAGCGCCATGAGCGCCACGGAGAGAGCGACGTACCAAATCCGTTTGTCTTTCATCTTCCTTTAAGAGTCTGTGTTATAGTTTATTACCTTACATCAACAACGAGGCGCCTGCCAGCTACCAGAAAGGTGATGCCAATGACGCCTCGTTGTTTCGTATAAGGGGATGTCTGTCTTATTGTTTTTGTTGTTCTGCCGCTTCAAGCATCTCCGACTTGCGGCGATGGCGTGTGCGCAGAGGACCCTCCACCTTCACATCTATCTGGCGGTGGATGCTCTGCTCCAGGGAAATGAGCGTTTCGGTCTCCGTCACACCCGCTATGTGCTGGATGTTGTCGTTCAGCAGCTCCATGAGGTGCTGATTGTCACGTGCATATACCTTGATAAGCAGTGAGTAGGGGCCGGTGGTGAAGTGACACTCCACTACCTCGCGAATTTTCTCCAGCTCCTTGACCACGTCGCGGTACATGGAGCCTTTCGCCAATTTCACACCTACATATGTGCAAGTGTTGTAACCAAGGGAATGAGGGTTCACGGTGTAGCCCGAACCGGTAATCACACCAAGCTCTATCAGGCGCTGAATGCGCTGATGAATCGCAGCGCGGCTGACGCCACACTCCACTGCGATATCCTTGGACGGGATACGGGCATTCTTCATCACAATGTTCAGGATGGTTCTGTCTAAGTTGTCAATCTTTTCTAAAGCCATATTGCTTGTCTATAATAGAGTTTTTAGGTTTATCTGTTCCAACATTTCAATTTTTTTGCAAAATTACTTAAAATTTTTCCAAACAACAAAAATAAAGCAATGATTCCCTTGGTTTTAACTTTTTTTATAAATATCCTCAATCTCACCCCAAATTCTGCTTGCCTTATTACCATGACCCTCCGCATACGTTCCCTTTCACTCATGTAAATGCGTTTCAATATGATACAGAAAAGCCGCAGACTTCCCGAATACGGAAAGCCTGCGGCTCAATCGTCCACTCAGAGGCTGTCTAACGCACCGGCGCGGTGCGGGCAGGGACGGTATCCGTGTCCGCCGTCGTCGGAGTATCCGCCACCACAGTCATTGTGTCAGGGACATCGACGGTCTCGGTGTCATTTATCTCCACATTATCGATATCCACCTCCACGGTCTCGCCGTTGGGGGTGGCGTCGGCACTACGCCCCTTGCAGGATGACAGGCACACCGTCAGGCATACCACCGCTCCGAGTACAAGAATCTTTCTCGCCTGCATATCACTTCACTTCTATCAGTTCGACTACAAATTTCAGGTCCTCGTTAGGCTTGATAGGGCCGCCGGGAGTACCGGTGGGGCCGTAAGCCAGCCCGGACGGAATCAGGAACTCGTATTTGGCACCCTCCTTCATCAGCTGAACGCCCTCGGTCCAGCCGGGTATGACACGGTTCAGCGGAAACTCTATGGCCTCGCCTCTCTCGTATGAGGAGTCGAACACCGTGCCGTCAAGGTGCGTGCCCTCATAGTTGACCTTGACGACAGCGGCGGAACTTTCGGGCTTTTTGCCGGTACCCTCGCGAAGCACCTTGTACTTCAGGCCGCTGGCAGTAGTGAGATAGCCATCCTTATCAGGAGTGGAGGATGCCTTGGAGTCTTCGTCTGCGGGGTCCTCACCTTCAGGGAGAGCCACACCGCTCTCCGATTCGGCGACGGCGTCCATTGCTTCGGCTGCCTCGGAAACAGCTTCACCCTGCGCATCCTTGTCCGACGCCTTGCAGCTTACGGCAGACAGGGAAAGAGCCGCCACTGCCGACAACATAAAAATCTTCTTCATTTCCATCACTTTTTATTGACCTTGATAAGCTCTACTTCGAAAATCAAAGTGCTGTGGGGCGGTATGGCGTTGGGCACACCCTGTGCGCCGTAAGCCAGGTCAGAGGGTATGAAGAACGTGTACTTGGCACCCTCCTTCATCAGCTGAACGCCCTCGGTCCAGCCGGGTATGACACGGTTCAGCGGGAAAGTGGCCGGCTCGCCGCGATTCACAGAGGAGTCGAACACCGTGCCGTCCAGCAATTTTCCGGTATAGTGTACCGTCACTTCATCTTCGGCTGTAGGACAGGCTCCTGTGCCCTCTTTCTCCACGACATACTGCAAGCCGCTGGCTGTCTCTTTGACCTCGGCCTTCTTCTTGTTTTCCTCCAGGAACTTGACCCCTGCCTCCTTGGCCTGGGCCTCGAGCTTGGTCTGCAGCTCCTGCAGATACTCGTTGATGATTTTCCGGGCCTCGTCACCTGTCATTTCAGGTTCGGTACCTTCGAACACACTTTTTACAGCGCCGTTGAAGTCTTCTACATTCAGGGTCTTCACGCCCATTCCTTTCAGCTGCTGGCCCATCGCCAGGCCCCATGCGTAACTTAACTTGTCCATTATTTATATCTTGTTTGAATTATATACTTATTAAGTAACGCCAAGACGACTACAAATGTTGTGCCAGAATTTCCGAAGGTCTTTCAATCAATGTCTGTAATGCGGAATATGGAAAATTTGCTCATTCCGAAAAAAAGCAGTAACTTTGCAGCGCTTGCCGAGGTCTGTGTGCCCTTCGGGGCGAATGCGACCTGGCCGGTATGGATTGTCTTATGGTGTAATGGTAGCACAACAGTTTTTGGTTCTGTTTGTCCAGGTTCGAATCCTGGTAAGACAACGAAAGCCCGCATGGCGGCAGCCCGCATAGCGGCATCTGCCGCCATGCGGGCCTTATTTTTCTGTAGTGCCCCGCGCTCCAGCCGACGGGAACATTTGTAAACTACTCAACTCTCGCTGTCTTAAGTTGAAACCCATCAAGGGCCCTCAGCTTGCCTGACCCGAATCAAGAGACTGTTTAAAAACCATTTAATATTTACATAACCATGAGTTCTCTGACTTTTACGGATTTCAAATTCCCGGAACAGAAAGGCGTGTACCACGGCAAAGTACGAGACGTCTATAACATTGCCGACAAGTACCTGGTGATGGTTGCCACAGACCGCATCTCGGCTTTCGATGTCATCCTCCCCAAGGGCATCCCCTTCAAAGGTCAGGTGCTCAACCAGATTGCCGCCCAGTTCCTGGACGCCACTCTTGACATCTGTCCCAACTGGAAGCTCGCGGTCCCCGACCCCATGGTCACTGTGGGAGTGAGATGCGAGCCTTTCAAGGTGGAGATGATTGTACGCGGCTACCTGGCGGGTTCCGCCTGGCGCGAGTACGCCGCCGGAGCCCGCGAGATATGCGGTGTGGCGCTCCCCGACGGCCTCAGGGAGAACCAGAAACTCCCCCGCCCCATCGTCACCCCTACCACCAAGGAGGACGAGGGACATGACGCCAACATATCCCGCGCCGAAATAATAGAACGCGGCATTGTCGGCAAAGAAGATTACGAGAAGATGGAACGTTACGCACTGGCCATCTTCGAGCGCGGCACCGAAATGGCCGCCGAGCGTGGCCTTATACTGGTGGACACGAAGTATGAGTTCGGCAAGCACGACGGCGAGGTAATCCTCATCGACGAAATCCACACTCCGGACTCTTCGCGCTATTTTTACGCCGAGGGTTACGAGGAGCGTTTCCGTAACGGCGAACCTCAGAAGCAGCTCTCCAAGGAGTTCGTGCGCCAGTGGCTGATAGCCAACGGCTTCATGGGGCGTCCCGGTGAGAAAATGCCGGAGATGACAGAAGAGTATTGCCGCGAAGTGAGCGACCGCTACATCGAGCTGTACGAACACATTACGGGCGAGAAGTTCGTGGGCGCCCGCGAGGCCGACATAGCCGCGCGCATCGAGCGGAATGTGACCGATTGCCTGGCAAAGCTCTGATGAAAGCAGAGGAAATCAAACCCTACGACGAGAACCGCGACAAGGGGGAGCAGGTGGAGCAGATGTTCGACTCCATCGCTCCCGCTTACGATTTTATGAACGCGGCGATGACTTTCGGGCTTTACCGCATCTGGCGCAACCGCGCGGTGAGTCGGTTGCTTGCCGCGTTGCCCGATGTGGCGGCGCCGCATATTCTGGACATAGCGTGCGGCACCGGAGACGTGACGCTCCACATAGCCCGCACAGCCCCGGGGGTGAGCATAACCGGGGTGGATTTGAGCGCCGGTATGCTGGAGGTGGCGGAACGCAAACTGAAGAGGCTGGATGCCGAAGTGCGTTCCCGCATAGACTTCGTGCAGGCCGACGCGCTTCATCTGCCGTTTGCAGACGGCTCTTTCCACGGCCTGACCGTGGCTTACGGAGTACGCAATTTCCAGGACCTGCCGACCGGACTGCGCGAAATGCGCCGCGTGCTGGCGCCGGGCGCCCCTATCGTAGTGCTTGAATTGTGCGAGCCAGCCTTGCCGCTGCTGCGTCCCGGCTACCGGTTCTATTCGCGGCATATAATTCCGTTGGCAGGACGCCTGGTGAGTCGCGACACACGCGCCTACAGCTATCTGCCCGAAAGCATAGCCGCCTGTCCGCAACGCGGTTCCATGACGGCCCTCATGGAGCAGGCCGGTTTCCGCGCCGCCGCCTGCCGGGTCCAGGCTCCCGGCGTCTGCGCCATATACACGGCCAAAGCATAATCTACGTTTATTTTCAAACAGCCTCTAACATCTAATACCACATGGATATAGTCCACAAGTTTTCTTACCGGCCGGCGTTGCTGGAGAGCCTGCGCCACTATTCGCTTTCACGTTTCAAGTCAGACCTCACCGCCGGAACAGTAGTCGGCATCGTGGCGCTCCCGCTGGCCATAGCTTTCGCAATAGCCAGCGGCGTAAGTCCGACGGCAGGTCTCATCACCGCCATAATAGGCGGTTTCATGGTATCGGCCTTTGGCGGCAACACCGTGCAAATAGGCGGTCCCACCGGCGCTTTCATAGTCATTATCTACAACATCATCTCCCTCTATGGCCTCACCGGACTGGCCATAGCCACCTGTATGGCCGGAGTATTGCTATTGATAATGGGTGTCTTCAAGCTCGGCACGGTCATAAAATTCATTCCTTATCCAATAGTGGTAGGGTTCACTGCCGGTATCGCGCTCACCATCTTCTCCACCCAGATGCCGGACTTCTTCGGCCTGACGCTGCAAGGTGAAACCCCCGGCGACTTCATAGGCAAATGGGTGCTGTATTTTCGCAGCGCTTCCACCGTCGACCCGGCCACACTCATCACCGGTGCCGTCTCGCTCCTTATAATTATAGGCACGCCCTACATTTCCAAACGCCTGCCCGGACCGCTGTTAGCTATAATCGTGGTGAGCTTAGGCGTGTGGGCATTGGACAAAGCCGGACTGTGTTCAGGCGTAGAAACCATAGGCTCGCGGTTCGGCACTTTACCCACCGACATACCGACGCCTCAATCCCTCGGTATAAATATGGAGAGCATACGGCTTTTGCTGCCGTCGGCCTTCACGATAGCCATGCTCGGCGCCATAGAGAGCCTGCTTTCGGCCACGGTGGCCGACGGTGTCACCGGCGCACGCACCGATTCCAACAGCGAGCTTATAGGCCAAGGACTGGCCAACATAACGGTACCTTTTTTCGGCGGCATACCTGTGACCGGCGCCATAGCGCGCACCATGACCAATATCACCAACGGAGGACGCTCTCCCATAGCCGGCATAATCCATGCCCTGGTGCTTCTGCTCGTATTCCTGTTCCTTATGCCGCTCATCAATCTGGTGCCCATGTCCTGTCTGGCCGCCGTGCTGATAGTAGTGGCCTACAACATGAGTGGCTGGCGAACAGTGCGAGGCATATTCCGCAATCCGGCAGCCGACATATCGGTACTCGTGGTCACTTTCCTGCTCACAGTGATTTTCGACCTGACCATCGCCATTGAGATGGGAATGTTGCTGGCCGTGGTGCTGTTTCTCAAGCGTGTCATGCAGAACACCACGGTGCGTGTCTATGGCGAACAGCTGGATGCCGCCGAGGGCACCGACCTGTCGGTGCATGAAGAGCTGCATGTGGTCAAAGGCGTGAGCATATATGAGATAGACGGACCTTTCTTCTTCGGAGTGGCCACCAAATTCGACGAAGTGATGCGCGGCGCCATGCGCGAGAAACCGGTGGTACGCATAATCCGCATGCGCAAAGTGCCCTTCATTGACGCTACCGGCGTACACAATCTGGAGATTCTCATCAACTCCTCGCTGGACGAAGGTATAGCCATAGTGCTCAGCGGCGTACAGCCAAACGTGCGCGAAGTGCTTAACAAGGCGGGGGTGGAACGTCTGGTTGGTTCTGACCGCATTTGCTCCCACATATCACGTGCCGTAGTAGTGGCAAACGAAATAGCCGGCTCCGGCCATTAAAAGAGAATTGTCATTCCGCGCTGACACGCATGACCACCCCTGACAGAAAGGGAAACAAAAAAGACGACTCGGCGAATATGCCGAGTCGTCTTTTTTGTAAATAACATAGTCGGTTCATTCATTTATCCACACAGAGAACAAAGAAAAAGGCCGCCCCCCTTTCACAAAGAGAGCGACCCAAACCTTAATCTTAATTTAATACTATGAAAAACACATTGCAAAATTACAAAAAATATTTCACACCGAAATAATTTTAAGCAAATCAGTTCACTGATTTAACTATATTTAACGTTATTAACTAACTTTACGCTTAAAATTAACACTTCTCGGTGCGGAGAGAAGGTGCGGAATTTAAGAAGCTGCAATTTAAAATTAATGTATACGCAGTCTTCTTGAAGCAAAAAATAATTTTCGCCCAAAATTTGGCAGGATACGGATTTGTTTGTAACTTTGCAGTCGCAATTGCAGCTCATGCCTGCCTTTGCACCAATATCCGCAAGGAACTCGGGGTTTAGCGCAGTTGGTAGCGCGCTACGTTCGGGACGTAGAGGTCGGGCGTTCGAGTCGCCTAACCCCGACAAAAAGCGGGATGCGAAATAAATTCGCATCCCGCTTTTCCGTATAAGGACATCCCTTACTTCTTAGTCAGAGTCATGCGGTCCAGGAGGGCGTGGTTGGTGTCTATGTTCATGTTCTCGTCCTCGGGCAGATACTCGACGGTTACGGTATGCTCACCGGGAAGCAGAGCCGGAAGCAACAGGGAGTTGGAGATGCCCCAGTCGTCCCAGTTGCCGCGTCCTCTGTGAGGAAGCACCGCCAGACCCACGCGGTTGCCGTCCACGCTCACCGTGCGAATGGCGCAGCGGTTCTCTGTATTGACGGGGCCATTGCCGTTAGCGTACCGGAGAGTAAGGAACCACTCGCCCCCCTCCGGCAAATAGACCTTGACATTCACGGGGCCGCTGCTCTTGTCAGTCTCCACAAAGCCCGCTCCCTCGTAGCCTTTAACTCCGTTTGAGGGACGGTAGTCAGCCGGGATTTCGGCAGACTTCACTGCCGTGCCCTCGTCCGGCATCTGCACATCCACACGCAGACGGTTGCTCATAGGCTCGGAGGCGAAGGACTGTACGCCGTCGTCGCTCACACCTATTATCTGATATTCGCCCGGCTCAATCATTGTATAAGCGGTGCTGCGTGTCTCGGCCACGGGGTTACCGTCGCGCAGGACAATGTAGTGGTTTATATACTCGATGGACTGCCACACCAATCTGTCCCCCTCTATGCGCGCAATCGGGGTAATCGGCGTCTTCACGTTGGTAGACTCGTTCACCTTCAGGGCCGGGATAGGCTCGCAGTCCATGACTATACGTATATCCATGTTCCCCTTGGCCTTGGAGGCGGGCAGGAAGGGCTTCTGCTCCTTACCGTTGACCGTGAAGGACTTGATTTTAGAACCGTAGCCCTCTACAGTTATGTTCAGGATGGCATTTCGGTACTTGAAGTTGCTGAGGGTGCGGGACTGACCCATCACCTCGGGCACGAAGGGGGCAAAGCTGAGGCCGTCGCTCTCGAAGCCTATACCGAAAAGCACCTTGTGGGTGATGGCTATATTGCCGGCCAGGCACCACAGCATATTGGAGGAGTTCAACTCTGTGGCTATGTCTCCGTTGTCAAGCACGAAATTCTCCTTGTTGGTGCAGAAAAGGGCGGCCGGCCGCACCAGAGCGCCGAATCCCTGCATCACGCCCTGCTCGTTGCCCGCCTTTGCATTGGCGATAGTCCACCAGGCATCCACCCAAGGCCACAAAGAATTGTTGTGATAGGCCGGCACATCGGGAATCTGCGGAAAAAAGACACCCGGGCCAAACGGGGTGACGGGATTGTTTTCGGTAATGGAGACTGCACGTTGCCTGTCAGCCACTCCCCACACTATGGCGAGGCTCTCGCCCAATGTCTCGGCACGCGGATTCAGAATCTGATTGTCACGCCCGTATCTATACATGGCGTAGTAGCCCTTGTCAGGCATCCACAGATATTTGTTCACAGCCTCGTCGATACGGCGGGCGCGCGCCTCGTATGCGGCCGCGTCCTTCCTGCCGAGGGCTTTGGCCATGCCGGCCAGAGACTTCCATGCCTCGGAGTGTACAATTGAGGTAGACAGGGTGAGGGTGGAGTAAATGTCGGCGCACTGCATCCACTTCGGATGGCTCTGCTCGCGCCAGTCTATAAAGGAGGTCTCGCCCCTCACCAGCCCGGTGGCGGGGTCATAGACGGTCTGTTCGTCGGTGAGCAGGGAACGACGCGCCACATCGAAGGCAAAACGCAACCATTCCTTGTCGCCCGTCACCTTATATACCTCCCAGGCGGCCACGGTCCATATCTGACGGTCCGAACTCACCGGCCAGGCGCCTCCGCTGCCCGTATCCTGGATGATGCGCCCCAGGCGGTCCACCTTCTTCTCCAGGGAAATGCGGGAAGCCTCGGGCTGCATATAAGCCATGGAGAGGAGGATGGAATAGCTCACGTCGCGGGTCCACACGCCGGCCCATTCCTTGCCGGTACGCAGGGTGGTGTCCGGCTCCACGGCGTTCACCATCTCGTCCAGCCCCATATTGTAGACGGCGGTATGAAGTTTGTTAGGAGTGAAAAGCTGCGGATATGCGCTCAGGTCGTGTTGTTTCTGCCACACCCCGTTGACAGGCATGAAATAGCCTGGCTGAGCCTTGTAGGTAGACTCTATGCGGTTCGGAGAAACGGCGACAGCTTTGTACTCTCCCTGACTGACCGTATCGGCATGCCAACGGTAAACCGAGGTCCTTACTATGTCGGCAGAGGCAGCCAAAGGCAACGCCGCCATACCAATAAAAAGCAATAATTCCTTTTTCATTCAGACAAAAATATTTTTCGTAAAACCAAAATCAATTCTCGCGCAAATATAACAAAAATATCTCAATTCCATATCCACAAACATAAAACGCACCAGGGCAACCGCATCAGGATTCATAGTTTTCAAGAAAAAAACGTGCCTGATGACGGGTGGACAAGACCATGTCCGCATAATCTTCTCATTTTGACAGGCAGGTCAGAAAAGCGACAGTAAGCGAATCGCGAGTTAATAGGTACACTGGCATATCTTTCGGGCACTTTACCATGTCAAATATATTTATAAGCGGTTCTCTCAAGCCTGTAAATAATCCGGAAGACGCGCTTCCCAAGTTTTTACGGTTTAAATAGACTTAAATCATGCCGACTTTTATTGATTCCAACGCATTTGCATATACAAAAAATTATGTTTATTTACAACACTAACATAAATCTAATTATTACAGTAAGAGAGTACAGGCATTGTCAATAAGTTTGCTTGAACTTTAAATAAAGCTAAATACAAGAAGTGAAATAGTCGGTTTTTGCAAGTGTCGGATTTTTTTTGTAACTTCGCGGTATAGATGCCTGCCCGATAAAAAGGAGGCTCTTGTGTGTAGTGACATTATAAGTAAATATACTCTAACTCCAGTTCCAATATGGTAAACTACAAAGACTTAGGCCTGATTAACACCCGCGAGATGTTCGAAAAGGCCATCAAAGGCGGATACGCCATTCCCGCGTTCAACTTCAACAACATGGAGCAGCTCCAGGCCATCATCAAGGCCGCTGCCGAGACAAAAAGCCCCGTCATCCTGCAGGTGAGCAAGGGTGCCCGCAACTATGCCAACTCCACCCTGCTCCGCTATATGGCCGAGGGTGCCGTGCAGTATGCCAAAGAGCTGGGCTGGGAGCATCCCCAGATTGTACTCCACCTGGACCACGGCGACACTTACGAACTCTGCAAGAGCTGCATCGACATGGGCTTCTCGTCCGTGATGATAGACGGCTCCCACCTCCCCTTCGAGGAGAATGTGGCGCTCACCAAGAAAGTCGTTGAATACGCACACCAGTTCGACGTGACCGTAGAAGGTGAACTCGGTGTCCTGGCCGGCGTGGAAGACGAGGTCAGCTCCGACCACCACACATACACCGACCCCGAAGAGGTAATAGACTTCGCCACCCGTACAGGCTGCGACTCCCTGGCCATCTCCATCGGCACAAGCCACGGCGCCTATAAGTTCACCCCCGAGCAGTGCACACGCAATGCAGAGGGCAAGCTCGTTCCCCCTCCCTTGGCTTTCAACGTGCTGGACGCAGTGATGGAGAAACTTCCCGGCTTCCCCATCGTCCTGCACGGCTCCAGCTCCGTTCCCCAGGAGTATGTGGACACCATCAACGCCCTCGGCGGCAAGCTGCCTGACGCTATCGGCATACCCGAAGACCAGCTCCGCAAGGCTGCCAAGAGCGCTGTCTGCAAAATCAACATAGACTCCGACTCCCGTCTGGCCATGACCGCCGCTGTCCGCAAGGTCTTCGTCGACAAACCCGGCGAGTTCGACCCCCGCAAATACCTGGGTCCGGCCCGCGACGAAATGGAAAGACTCTACAAGCACAAAATCATCAACGTGCTCGGTTCCGACGGCAAGGCCGAATGATTTTCCGACAACATACTGACAAAGGCCACGACATGGAAACTGTCGTGGCCTTTGTCAGTATGGCCTTGTACCTTTTAATGGCAATTTGCAAATATCACAACCCCGCATACAGAAAACAACGCCATACGGAGTGAAATCACGGCATAAAATCCGTATATAATTATGTAATTATAATACAAATAATTATGTAACCGCAAAACGGAAGGCAATAGGGTTTAAAACAAAAAAACGGAAGCAGAGCCTCGCGGCCTTGCTTCCGTTTACGTTTTTTCCTGCCGGGGAGTGTTGCTGCTCCCCTCCAGGCCGGCGCAAGCGCCGGATAAGTTTACCATTATTTAACCAAACATTGTATTACGGCCATATTGGCCGCGGGGTTCCGTAACATCTCGTTTCAGAAGAGCCCTGTTGTTAAACCAAATATAAGCCCCTATTTTCTCACGAAAAACTTGGGGAGGGGCAAACCCCTGCACGTGTATCAAGTGCGCAGGGTATATCGTCAATCCTATTGATTATCTCAATTCTTTGCTACAAATTTAATGTATTTTCTTGAAATTTCAAATCCTTACGCAAAAAAATATTTATATTAAATGCACAAAAACTTGATTTTTAAAGAGTTACAGATGTCAATAAAAAGCAGGCATTTTGCTATTCAGCCTCTGAAGGAGGGGCTATATACTGATACGCGCCAAGCGTAGGAGCGCCATCTTTCAGACGGTCCGCGCCATCCATATCGAAGCGGCATGCCGGCGATACATACGCGGCATTTCCCGCACCGATAGCCGGGGAGTCCGGTTTCACCCTATAGTTGAAGAGGTAGTCCGAGCGCACCGTATAGAAGAGCGGGTCGGCATCCCAGATGCAGTTCAGGAAATTGTCGTCATCCTTGCCGGCCGACCGGAACAGCGTATAGCGGAAAAACACCGATGAGCCGGTGAGGTCGGACACATTTATATCCGAGGCCATGCCGTAGACAATACAGTTGCTGAAAGACGCCTGCATCAGCGGGGCCGAGACAGCCGGCTCTTCATCCGCCGACAGATGGTAAAGACCGACAATAGAGCCATACGGAGCGGAAAAGAGGTAATAATTGGAGAAGGTGCATTGCACGAACTCCATTTTGCCGCCCGTAAGGTCCACCACATGCCCGGCCGCTTCGGAAAAACAGGTGCCCATGGCCGATATGTCCGCATGGGAGGCGCTGAACACCGTCCCCTGCGAGTTATGAAGCCAGGAGTTGAGCAAAGTCAGTTTGCGGCGCGATGTGTCGCCACACGAATCAAGGCGCAGGCCGTGGACTGTGGAGCGCATATTCACATACTCCATCCGGTTGTCAAAGCTCTCCGCCGCTATATCCACTCCCTGCCATTGGCCGGCCATAATGTCGTAGCCGGCATCGGGCAGAACGTCGTCCAGGCGGTCTCCCCGCATATCTATCATCTTGCCGGGAGCGCCCACGGCCTCCAGACGGCCACGCACGGTGAGCGAAGCCTTGTCGTGAAATAGCAGTTGCACGCCGGGGTCTATGCGAAGGGTAGCGCCCGGCTCCACAATCAGAGAGTCGAACACCACTATCGGGCGCTCGGCGGTGAAACGTGTATCCTCGGTGATGCGCACATCCCTGAGGCGGGTCACGTTCTGTCCCCACGCCTCGAGCACGACACTTTGGGAGACTCCGTTTGTCAGGAACTGCAGCTCGTCTGTGACGCGCAGGGGAGCATCCGTGGCAGAAGTGGGAAGCAGACACTCCACAAATACGAAAATGGAGTCTCCGCCGCGTATCTCGATGTCGGAAAAAGAGGTGCCGCTCAGACCATCCACATTGATGGAGAAACGGGTGTCAGGCTCCTTCAGGCCGATGTGGGATATGTTCACGGACTTCTTGGCACGGTTGTACACCTTGAGGCGTGCCGTGGGGGTGCCTGTTTCCGTAAATATAGTGTCAAACGAGAGTGTATCCGTGGAAAAAGACAGCAGGTCGGAAGGAGAAACGGTGAAATCATCGTCTATGCAGGAAGAGGCGACGGTTAAACCAATCAGGGCGACGAGTGTCAAAAGTAATGCGTGCATTTGTCTCATACTGGATAAACGTCCGCAGGCTCAAAATAGTATGTAGTAAATATATGAAATATATGGTAATAGCCGGTGAGGTGAGCGGCGATTTGCACGCTTCCCGGCTCATGGAGGGCATAACGGGCATAGACCCTCAGGCTGAGTTCCGATTCTTCGGCGGCGAGAAAATGGCATCGGTCACCGGACAGGAGCCGGAGGTCCATTGCGACCGGATGAATGTCATGGGCTTCAGCGAGGTATTACGCCACCTGCCCGACATCCTGGGGCATTTGCGTCATGCCAAGAGACTCCTCGGCGAATGGCGTCCGGACGCCCTCGTCCTCGTGGACTATCCCGGCTTCAATCTCAAATTGGCCAAAGAGGCAAAACGCCTCGGCATACCGGTGCATTATTTCATATCGCCAAAGATATGGGCCTGGAAAGAATGGCGCATCAAAGCTATCAGGAAGTATGTGGACTCCATGTATTCCATCCTGCCATTCGAGGTGGATTTCTACAGACGGCATGACTACGAAGTGACTTACGTGGGCAATCCCTCGGTGCAGGAGATGGATGACTCTCTTCGCCGTATGCCGGCTATTAACCATTTCCTGCAGCGCCACGGCATAGCGGACGACAGACCCCTTATCGCCCTTATCCCCGGCAGCCGATACAGCGAGGTGAAGAACAACCTGCCTCTGATGATTGAGGCGGCCAAGCGTTTCCCGGACTATCAGCCTATAGTCGGCGGCGCTCCCTCCATTCCCTCGAAGTTCTATCGCGAAGTGGCCCAGACCCCGGGCCTGAACGTGGTGTTCGGAGAGACACACACTCTGATGAAGCATGCACGGGCCGCACTGGTCACTTCCGGCACGGCCACTCTGGAGACTGCCCTGCTCGGCACTCCACAGGTAATCTGCTACCGCTCCAACGGCCGCAAACTGGCTTACAAGATTATGGAGAAGCTGCTGAAAGTGAAGTACGTGAGCCTGCCCAATCTCATTGTAAACCAACGGATAGTGCCTGAACTGCTCGTGCATCTATGCACAGTAGAAAGCATAGCCGCCCACTTGAGCCCGTTGCTGTCGGGCAGCCCGGAGCGCGACGCACAGCTCGCCGGCTACAAAAAAATGCGCCGTGAGTTAGGCAACGAGGTAGCGGCCGAAAAAGCAGCCCGCCTGATATGCGGTTCCCTCGGCCTTGAGGCACCCGACATCGCGGCACAGGCACCACTCCGCAAAAAAAACACACAGACCGGCAAACACTGACACCGGCACCCGCTGACACATCCTGTATTGAAAATGGCATCTCAGAACGTAAACCAAAAGACAATGGAACTGACCGACTCTCTGAAAAACAAAGAGAAAATAAGAATACTTTTTGTGTGTCTGGGCAACATATGCCGCTCACCGGCGGCTCAGGGAGTCATGCAGCATCTTGTGGACGAAGCCGGACTTACCGGCAGATATGCGCTTGATTCGGCAGGCACATATAGCGGCCATTGCGGCGAATTGCCGGACAAGCGTATGCGGGTGCATGCCGCCCGACGCGGATATGAACTCACCCACCGGTCGCGTCCCATTCGCCCAAGCGACTTTGAGGATTTTGATGTCGTGGTGGCTATGGACGACTCTAACTTCCACAATCTCAAGCGCATGGCCCCGACTGTCGAAGATGAAGGCAAAATCGTGCGCATGACCGATTTCTGCCGTCTTCACCCTTTCCACGACTGTGTGCCGGACCCCTATTACGAAGGTGCTTCGGGCTTCGAACTGGTTCTTGACCTCCTGGAAGATGCCTGCAAAGGCCTCCTGGATGCCACAAGGTCCGACGTTGAATGAAAGGTCAATTATTCCGTTTTCTTAAAAAAAGTAGCCGAAACTATTGACAACGGGGGTGTAAATGTATTAAATTTGCAAATTATTTATAAGGTAGCGGCAGCCCTGTCTTATGGGTCGCGGCATACTTTCTGAAACTATGAATAAGAAAGGCAAGGACGTAAAAATCTCATATTGGGCGGCGCACCTCACTACGATAGTGAGTGTTACGATGCTATTGCTGCTGATAGGAGCCATCTGCCTGCTGGGATTTACCGCCGGCAACACGGCGCGCGATGTGAAGCAGCGGCAACAGGTGAGCCTGGTGATGCAGGACTCCGTAAGCAACGGGCAGGCCGCAGCACTGACAGAGGCAATCAAGGCGCGTCCTTACACCAACACCGTCTCCACGATAACCAAGGAGCAGGCCCTTGCTGACTGGAACGCAGCCACTGGCGACGATGTGGAGCAAATAGCCGGATATAACTTTTTCACACCGGAGATTTCCCTCTCCCTGAAGGCCGATTACACCGCCCGGGACTCCATAGCCAAAGTGAGCGAGGAGCTGAAGGGCATGCCGGGAGTCGACGAGGTGGTGGTTCCGGACGAACAGCTCATTTCCACGATGGACTCGTTTCTGTCCCGCACATTGCTTCTGCTCTCCATCATAGCGGCGGCCATGATTGTGATTTCGTTTGTACTCATCAACAATACGGTGTTGCTCACTATCTACTCGCGCCGCTTCACCATCCACACCATGCAGCTTGTAGGCGCCACTCCCGGATTCATACGCCGGCCGTTCATAGCCGGCAATGCCCTGGCCGGAGCCATCGCCGGTATTATAGCCGCAGGCGTACTGATATGTGCGGTGGCCTTTGTGGAGAAGTCCCAGATACCTGAACTGGGCAATTACCTCAGTCCGGTCGAGACAGGGCTGGTATGCGCCCTCGTAGTAGCTGTAGGAGCCGGACTGTGCGCCCTGGCGGCCCTGATAGCCACCAACCGTTATCTGCACAAGGATTACGACGAACTTTTCACCTGAATATCGAAAGCACTATGAATAAAGAAACAAACATCAACGGCGCCGAAACCGACGCCCGGAAACCTTTTGTGAAAAGGAATTTCCTGTACATGCTGATATCCCTCGCCATGATTGTGGCGGGATTTCTGTTGATGACCGGCTCGGCCAACGGCGAGGGAGCGGCCTTCAACGAGGATATATTTTCCACCCGCCGAATAGTGATAGGCCCCGCGATCGCTTTCCTCGGTTTCGTGGCGATGGCCTTCGCAATCCTTTACACACCAAAGAACAAGAAAGCTAAGTGATGGATTGGTTGTCAGCGCTTATATTGGGCATTGTGCAAGGAGCTTCGGAATACCTGCCCATAAGCTCAAGCGGCCATCTGGCCATCTTCCGCGAGATACTCGGTGTAGACCTGCCCACAGACCAGTCTCTGCAGTTCGACGTGATGGTACATGCAGCCACTGTCCTCTCCACAATAGTCATACTGCTGCCCATGTTCAAAAGGCTGCTGCGCGGATTTTTCCGATTTGACGGAGGCCCGGACTTCATCTACGTCTGCAAGATACTGGTGAGCTGCATCCCCGTAGGTATTGTGGGTGTCTTTCTGAAAGATTACGTAGAGGCCATTTTCGGCGAAGGGCTTTCAGTGGTAGGCATCTGTCTGCTTGTCACCGCCCTGCTGCTCTGCTTCGCCTATTTCAGCGGCATAGACCGCCGCACGGGCAAGCCACGTGCGGCGGACAAAGGTCGCGACATATCCTGGCGGGATTCCTTTGTCATAGGCTGCGGACAGGCCCTGGCCGTTCTTCCCGGTCTGAGCCGTTCCGGCACCACCATCGCCACGGGTATCCTCTTGGGAGACAAGCGCGAGCAGGTGGCAACATTCTCTTTTGTCATGGTCATACTCCCCATAGTGGGCGAGGCGCTGCTGGATTTGGGCAAGATGCTTTCCCCCGCCGCCGGGGCACAGGGCGGCGGTTCGGTAGGCGCCGCAGCAATGATTATCGGCTTTGTGAGCGCCTTCCTGGTGGGTTGCGCTGCCTGCAAATGGATGATTGCCCTCGTCAAGAAAGGAAAACTTATATGGTTTGCCGTCTATTGCGCGGCAGTAGGCTTACTCTGCTTGCTGTGGCATTGACGCACCGAACATCTTAAAGCAGCATGGACTTCATCAGCGGAGAAATCATAAGCATAGACAAGCCCTTGGGGTGGACGTCTTTCGACGCAGTAAAGAGTCTGCGCGGCGCAGTAAGCCGCAGGCTGGGGCTAAAGAAGGTTAAAGTGGGACACGCCGGCACTCTCGACCCCCTGGCCACGGGAGTTCTGACCGTCTGTTTCGGCCGCGCCACCAAGCGGATAGACGAGCTGCAGGCGGGGCGCAAGGAGTATATCGCCACACTGCGCCTGGGAGCCACCACACCGAGCTTCGACCTGGAAAAACAGATCGATGCCCTCTACCCCTGGGAGCATATAACCGAGGAACAGGTACACGGTGTGCTGAAAGACTTCACCGGCCGCATAATGCAGGTACCTCCGGTATTCTCGGCGGTGAAAATAGATGGCAGACGCGCATACAATCTGGCACGCAAAGGGGAAACCCCGGAGCTAAAGGCCAAACCGCTTCAGATAGACGAGATGGAACTGCTGGAGTTCCGCCTGCCGGTAATACGCATACGTGTGGTGTGCGGCAAGGGCACCTACATACGTGCGTTGGCCCGCGACATAGGCGCGGCCTTAGGCAGCGGCGCGCACCTCACCGCCCTGAGGCGCACACGTGTGGGAGACCGCGACCTCAGCCGCTCACTCACAGTGCAGGAGGCGCTGGACCTGATACACACCACACCCCTTGAATTTCCCGAGGACTTCCCCATACCGGAGAAGTGCCGGCTGCAACCGATAGAAAAAAAGAAACGAATGATATAACCAAGAAGGAATATGAAACTCTCACAATTCAAATTCACGCTTCCTGAAAATCTCATAGCCCAATACCCGGCCAAGCACCGCGACGAGTGCAGACTTATGGTGGTGAACTCCATGACCGGCGAGATTGAACACCGCACATTCAAGGATATAATCAACTATTTCACCGAGGGAGACGTGATGGTCTTCAACGACACGAAAGTCTTCCCCGCCCGCCTCTACGGCAACAAGGAAAAGACAGGCGCCCGCATCGAGGTGTTCCTGTTGCGCGAACTCAACGCCGACAATAAATTCTGGGATGTCCTTGTAGAGCCGGCCCGCAAGATACGTATCGGCAACAAGCTCTATTTCGGTGACGACGACAGTATGGTCGCCGAGGTGATAGACAACACCACATCCAGGGGACGTACACTCCGCTTCCTCTATGACGGGCCGCACGATGAGTTCAAGAAAGCCCTGTACGACCTGGGCCAGACCCCGCTCCCCGACTACATCACGCGCGAGGCCGAGCCGGCCGATGCCGAGAACTACCAGTGCATCTTCGCCAGAAACGAGGGTGCCGTAGTAGCTCCCGCCGCCGGACTGCACTTCAGCCGCGAGCTGATGAAGCGCCTGGAAATAAAGGGAGTGGAACGTGCTTTCCTGACTCTTCATTCGGGACGCGGCAACTTCCGCGAGATAGATGTGGAGGACCTCACCAAACACCGCATGGACTCCGAGGACATGGAGGTGAGCGGCGAATTGGTAGACATCGTCAATGCCGCCAAAGACCGAGGCTCGGCAGTCTGCGCCGTAGGCACCTCCGTGATGCGCGCGCTGGCCACCTCCGTCTGCATGAACGGCCACATAATGCCCACGAAGGGGTGGACCAACAAGTTCATCTTCCCTCCCTACGACTTCTCGGTATGCACATCCATGGTCTCCAATTTTCACATGCCCTACTCCACCTTGCTGATGATGGTGGCAGCCTTCGGCGGCTATGACCTGGTGATGAAAGCCTACGAAACCGCCGTGAAGGAAGGATATAAGTTCGGGGCCTACGGCGATGCCATGCTGGTACTGAGATGCAATCCTGCCGATTCCAAATTAAAATAGTCCATAGAACATGAAAATCAAACAATTAGCCACATCACTGATATGCCTTGTCGCCGTGTCCGCAGCCTCGGCGCAGGAGTGGGTGGACACCGGCGAGGCCGACGACCTGCTCTCCTACGGCGTGCGCGTGGGTTTCAACACCTCCAACGCCACCCGCACCAAGAACGGGTCAGTGGCCAATCTGGACGCCTGGGGCACCGGCTTCAACGCCGGCGTAGTAGTGAACCTAAACATCAACAACGCCCTGAGTCTGCAACCAGGCTTCTTCTTCCAGAGCCGCAGCCACGACTACAGCTACGTACTCGACTATCCGGAGGAGGCAATGCCCAACGTCCATGAATACGGCCACACACTGAGTCGCTCGTTCCAAGTGCCGGTGATGGGCATCTTCAAGATAAACCCCATGGAGAACCTGGTATGGAGCATAGAGTTCGGTCCCTATTTCAACTTCGGACTCTCCGGCTCCGACAAAGGCACGCAGGAAATCGGCACAGCCCTGCGCGAATACAGCGACGGCTATTTCGACAACCGCAAGAAATTCGACTTCGGCTTCAAGATGGGTACCGGCCTGCAAGTGTTCGACCACTACTATCTGGGCATACACTACGAGGCCGGCGCCTGCAAGGTGTGGAAGCACTACAACGGCCACAACAAGGCCTGGTCTTTCACTTTGGGCTACAATTTCTGACACATACGCCAGATTCCGATATAATGCCCGCTTCCGGTCTACGGAGGCGGGATTTCCAGTCTCTTACCCCCTACCTCTACGGAGGTTAAAAAAGAGTGTTTATTTTGCAGATACAGAATTTTTCGCTAACTTTGCCACATAAATAAGAGGGGCCGCATGAGTCCCCGTTTCGGAGGTGCTTTACATCCTTTGGGAGTGGTAAAGCGTCTTTATTTTATATGTTTACGAATAATAAAACCTACAGACAATATGGCAACTTACCTTACCCAAGAGGGTTACGACAAGAAGATGGAGGAGCTGGCAGCCTTAGAGGCCCAGCGCCCCGCCATCAAGCACGCGATAGCCGAGGCCCGCGACAAGGGTGACCTATCCGAAAACGCTGAATACGATGCCGCGAAGGAGGCCCAGGGCCTGCTGGAAATGAAGATAGCCAAGCTCAAGGAGTTGGTGGCTACCGCACGTATTATCGATGACTCCAAGCTGAACACCGACATCGTGCAGCTTCTCAACACAGTGACTATCAAAAACAAAGCCAACGGCGCACAGATGACTTACACCATAGTCACCGAGAGCGAGGCCAACCTGCGCGAGCACAAGATAGCGTCCAGCACCCCGATAGCCCAGGGCCTGCTCGGCCACAAGGTGGGCGACACCGTGCAGATAAAGGCTCCTGCCGGAATGATGAATTTCGAAATCGTTAAAATTGAAATCTGATGACTGTCTTCTCACGTATAATCAACGGGGAAATCCCCTGCTATAAGATTGCCGAGAACGACAAGTTCTTCGCCTTCCTGGACATCAACCCCGTGAACTGGGGCCATACCCTGGTGGTCCCCAAGCGGGAGGAGGACTATATCTTCGACCTCTCGGACGAGGAACTGAGCGAAATGACTGTCTTCGCGAAGCGTGTGGCGAAGGCCATAAAGGCAGCTATGCCCTGCCGCAAGGTAGGAGTGACTGTACTCGGCCTGGAGGTGCCCCACGCACATATACACCTTGTGCCGCTCAAGAATGAGGGCGACATGGACTTCAAGCACAAGATAGACGACCCGGATGCCGAGAAGATGAAGCAGATAGCGCTGGCCATCTCCTCCAAGTTCGAATAACCGGAAGCCCTTACATACAATGAATAATTTCACATTCTATTCTCCTACGGAGTTCGTATTCGGACGCGACACTCAGCGTCAGGCAGGCGAACTCGCCCGCCGTTACGGCGCTACCAAGGTAATGCTGGTGAGCGGCGGGGGGAGTGCCGAGCGCAGCGGACTGCTCGCTCAGGTGCGCGACTCCCTGGTCAAAGCCGGTCTCCCATTTGTGGAGCAGAAAGGCATACAGCCTAACCCGCGTGCCGAAGAAGTGTATGAGGGCATAGAACTCGCCCGCCGTGAAGGCGTGGACTTCCTGCTGGCCGTAGGCGGCGGCTCCGTGATAGACTCCGCCAAGGCCGTGGCCCTCGGTACACGATATGCCGGTGACTTCTGGGACTTCTATACCAATAAGGCCAGGCCGGCGGATGTGCTGACTTTAGGCGTGGTGCTTACCATCCCGGCTGCGGGCAGCGAGGGAAGCGGCAACTCGGTCATCACCAAGTGCGATGAGACAGGACGTCACAAGATTTCGGTGCGATACCCCATGCACCTGCGTCCGCGCTTCTCTATAATGAACCCGGAGCTGACATATTCCCTTCCTTGGTTCCAGACGGCATGCGGCATCGTGGATATGCTCTGCCACATTTACGAGCGCTATTTCTCCGACACCCCGGCCACAGACCTGCCGGACGGCATTGCCGAAGCGATAATGCGCGATGTGATGCGCAACGCACTTATTCTTTCCGAAGACCCTGGGAATTACGATGCCCGCGCCGCCGTGATGTGGGCGTCCACTCTGGCGCACAACGGGTTGTGCGGCACCGGCAAGGAAGAGGACTGGAGCAGCCACCGCCTGGAGCATGAACTGAGCGCCTGGTATAATGTGGCTCACGGAGCCGGCCTCGCCGTGATGGTACCGGCATGGATGCGGTTCGTAGCCAAGAAGAACCCCGCCAAGGTGGTGCGGTTCGCCACCAATGTCCTGAACATCTTCCCCATCAACAAAACGACCGAGGAGGTGTGCCGTCTGGCTGTGGAAGCGCTGAAAGGTTTCTATCGCACCTTGGGCCTGACCACATCTCTACGCGAGCTTATCGGCAAAGAGCCGGACATCGACACACTGGTAAAAAGCCTGAACGGAAACATAGGCGACACCTTGGGCTCCTACGTCCCCCTTTCAATGGAGGACTGTAAAGAAATCTACGAAGCCGCGCTCTGACCAGAAACACATCCCTGACGGTAAAACCATTTATGCAGTCAAGCCCGGTCCTCCTTGTGGAAGACCGGGCATCTTTATACTGACTGGTCAGCGAAGTCGGGATTTACTTCTGTTCTGCTGCGGGCGCAGGCTTCTCTGCCGTGTTTGCGGCAGGAGCGGCTGCGGGTGCTTCGGCAGGCGCAGCCTCGGGAGCGGGAGCGGCTTCGACAGCAGGAGCGGCAGCAGGGGTTTCGGCAGCAGGAGCCTGGGCTGCTTCGGCGCCGGGAGCAGGAGCAGGAGCGCTCTTCTCGCTTACTATGTGGGATGCACTCTCATGAGGAGCTTTCACTGCGAAGGAGCAGCAGATGCTCAGCACACAGATTACGACGGCAAGTGTCCATGTAGCCTTCTCAATGAAGTCTGTGGTCTTGCGATAACCCATATACTGATTGCCGCCGGCATAGTTGGAGGCGAGACCTCCACCTTTGGATTTCTGAATCAGAACCGCGCCGATGAGCAAGATGGAAGTAAGGGTGATAAGGATAGCCAAAAATACGTACATTTGTCTTATTTCTTGTTTTCGTTAATAATCAATTTGCGGAGAAACCGTATATGGTCTGCAAAGTAAATACTTTTTTCTGGATTTTTCAAGCTGAGGTCAGAAATAATTTCAATTGCCTTGGAATAATTGCGGTTTTTTATGAGTACACGCACCAGACTCTCGGTGAGAGTAGCGTTTTCGGGCTCTTTTCGAGCCTGGACCGGTGTCTGCTCGGTCTTCGGTTCCTCATTGGTCAATTTTTCCGATTTGAGTTCCTCCTCACCGAGCGCTTCAGTGACTGTGACCGGCTCCTGACGTCTGTGTGGAATATGAGCGTTATTGCCGGCGATGAAGCTGTTTATAAGTCTGTCCTGTTCGGAAACGTCCGGGCCTGTCAGCTCCTGTTCGCCGGGTAAAGAGGCGCGTTCCTCAGCGGCCAGGACAGAAGCATAGTCCGGCGCAGGGTTGAAAATCATCTTCTCCAGGGCATCCGTCTCCCGGCTATATGACTTACCGAAGGTGGAAAGGAATGTATCTATGGTGTCAAGAGTACCGGGAGTGGATTTCTGCTCCTCCGGGTAGAAATTGTCAAACATAGATGCCTGCTGACCCAGCACCTGCGACAAAGACTCCTTATCGGAAAGAGAAATAGCCACACGTGCCGCCAGGCGGTCTGTAAGCGGTCCGTGGGTTCCGCCTCGCTTAAGCGCAAGTAGCGCAGGCAGGGTGAAATACGGATAGCGTTCCAGCATCTCCGCCGCTTCCTGTTCCGTGTATTTTGAAGATATCGTAGTCATTTTTACCAGTTTCCGAGAGTAGCGTTAAATATGAGGTCCACCAGGTCCTCGCTGATTTGTCGGCACAGCTCGTCCTGCACATCCGTCAGCATCTCCGAGCTGGAGAAGTCGCGGTATGCGGAGAATGTCTGGTCCAGATTGTTGGCCTCGTTCTTATGGTCCACATACTTGACCCTCACGGTGATGGTGAGGCGTGTCTGGGTGGCGTAAGCGTCCTCACCCACCGCCTGCGGTGAAAGTGCGTATCCGGTAATCTCGCCGCTCATCTCTATGTCCGCTCCGGGGGTATCTGTTTCGCGCAAGCGGGTCTGACGGGCCACCGCGTCAAGCAACTCGTTCTCAAACGTCTGCTGCAAGGGTGGATACACCAGTGCCGCACGAATAGGGAACTCGCTTATGGATATAGTCTTATATATGTCGTAGTTGATTGCCGAACCGTTGAACTTATAGCTGGGGATACATCCCCCGGCACATAGCAGCACAGAGAGTGCGCAGAGCGGCACAAAGGGGCGGACCATATATTTTTTTATCCTTGCAAGCATATCAGTCAAGTCCGTATTCCTTTATTTTGCGATAAAGAGTGCGTTCAGAGATGTTGAGCTCCTTGGCGGCGCGTTTACGCACACCGCCACAGCGGTTCAGCGCCTGGATTATGGTCTGGCGCTCGTTCTCCTCCAGCGAGGCGGGTTCGTAAGGGGTGAACTCCGGCTCGGAGTAAGGGACCACCGAGCTGGCTTTAGGAATACCTGCCGTTCCGGCCGGGAGGTTGCGTTCCGGCTCGATTGGAGCCTTGGCTCCAATCTCATCACGCAAAGCCTGCAACTCACCGCGCAGCGAGAGAATGGTGTGCCAGAGCATCTCGCGCTCACTCTCGTAAGAAGGAGCGGCGCGGCGTGTGGTCACCGAGGTCTCCGAAGAATGGGGTATGAATTCGGACAGCTGCTCTCCCGTCACCTCCTCGCCGGCATGGAAAAGCGCGGCCTGCTCCACCACATTCTTAAGCTGACGCACATTGCCGGGCCAACGGTACAGAAGCATCATCCGGCGCGCATCTTCGGCAAAGGTGATGGCCGGCATCATGTACTTCTCACTGAAATCCGAGGCGAATTTGCGGGCCAACAGGATTATATCCTGACCTCGGTCATGCAGGGCAGGCACATTTATCTGTACCGTGGAAAGGCGATAATACAGGTCTTCGCGGAACTTACCCTCGACCACAGCCTTGAGCAGGTTCACATTAGTGGCCGCCACTACCCTGACATTGGCTTTCTGCACCTGCGAGGAGCCTACTTTAAGGAACTCGCCGCTCTCCAGCACACGGAGCAGTCGCGCCTGGGTGGTAAGCGGCAGTTCCGCAACCTCGTCCAGGAATATGGTACCTCCGTCAGCCTCCTCGAAGTAGCCCTTGCGGGTTGATAAAGCACCGGTAAAAGAGCCTTTCTCGTGGCCGAACAGCTCGGAGTCTATCGTACCTTCGGGAATGGCGCCGCAGTTCACCGCAATGTATTTGGCATGTTTGCGCGCCCCGAAGTTATGTATGATTTTCGGAAAAAATTCCTTGCCCGCGCCGCTCTCGCCAATCACCAGCACGCTCAGGTCTATGGGCGCCACCTTGATGGCGCGCTCAATAGCCTCCACCAGTGCGCGGGAATTACCCACGATGGAGAAGCGTTGCTTGACGCGGGTCACCTCGGGTGGTATTTCTATATGATTCGGCATTACGTATTTATCTGTTGTCCGATGACAGAAGCGGTCAATTGATGGCAGGCATCAGTGTCCACGTCAGGGTAGCCCGCGCTTTGGGGGCACCCTCCTTGGGGGTCCACTTTGTCCTCTCGGAATATTGCTTAATCTTGGCGCGGATGTCAGAATCCACAGAATACGTGGTCTGCGATATCTGCGACGAGCCGGGTTCCACAGTGCCGTTGGCCAGTACTATGACAGTGACTATGACCCGGTTCTGCTTGGTAATCTTGTAGTCGGAGAATGTAGGATTGTTCAAGAGCTTACGGCCTCCGTTCATCACGCCGTGGAGTCCGGCGCCACGCCCCCCCTGGCCTGAAGCGGCTGTCTGTCCCTGCCCTTCGGTCTTGCCGTTCTTGGGACTGAACTTGTTTCTCATACCCGTTATGCGCTGGTCCGGCTCCTCCTTCCTGGAAGGAGGGGTGGTCTTGCTATCGCTCTGCCTGCGGGTGGCGACAAGTTTTTCCGACTCATCGTTGGCCTTGGGATTCGGACCGTTCACCACCAGTTTGTCGTTCTTGACTTCCGACAGGTCCGGCTCTCCCTGGGGCATGGGGGCATCCTCGTCCCTGAGGTCTGTCTCGGGGTCACCGAGGTCAGCTATTTCAGGTTCGATAAACCGCTCTTCTTCCATAATCTCCTCTTCCTCCAAATCAGCCATAGCGAGCGTCTCCCCAGGGGGGGCGGGCTTATGCCGCGCGAGGTCCAGATGCACGCCGAGCAAGAGCAGCGCCAGCAGCAAGGCAAATGCTGCCGTCACACTCAAGGCTACGTTCTGGGCGGTTGTAGGTCGTTTCATATAGCTGTCAGATGGATGAGGCGGGACGGGTGGCGAGCACCATCTTGATGTCGTTGCGGGCCGCCATGTCAAGCACCTTTATCACAGAAGCGTAGGGCACCACGCTGTCGGCGTAAAGGGCCACAGACTGCAGAATCCCCTGGTCGCGCATAAGCATGAGCGAAGACTGCAGCTCGGCAGCGCTTACCTGACGGGGCACACGTCCTTCGGGAAGGCTGTCGTTGCGGTCGGCCACTATATACAACTGGCTCAAGGAATCTATGTACACCTCGGTCTGCGGCTTCTCTATAGTCTGCTCGGTACTCTGCGGCAGATTCACGTCAAGCGCCGACGGAATAATGAGCGTAGACGTAATCATAAAGAATATGAGCAGCAGAAATATGACGTCCGCCATGGACGACATAGAGAAGGCACTGAGGGTATCGAATTGCTTTTTAAGCGCCATAATTGCCGGTATTCAATGAGTTAGACATTCTTAAGGAATATACGTCTGCAGACACATCCTCAGCAGGCGGGTTCGTTAAGCATATCCATGAACTCCATGGTCTTGCTCTCCAGTTCGGTCATCAGTCTGTCAAGGCGGGACACCAGGTAGTTGTAGGCGAAAAGAGCGATTATACCAACAATGAGGCCGGCAACGGTAGTGACCAATGCCAGTGAGATACCTCCGCTCAGAGTGTTTATGTCGGAGGCGCTTCCGGCGGCGCTCATCTCGAAGAAAGACTCCATCATGCCCACTACTGTGCCGAGAAATCCGAGCATGGGGGCGCCGGCGGCTGTTGTAGACAGCCAGGTGAGGCCCTTACCCAGACGTCCCACCTCTATGTTGCCGGTATTCTCGACCGCAGCCATGACCTCGGAGGCAGGACGGCCTATGCGGGTTATACCCTTGTAGACAAGACGGGAAACGGGAGTGTCGCTCTTCTTGCAGAGACGCACGGCATTGTTCATATCCCCTTCCATGACGCAGTCGCGGATGCGCTTCATGAAGGTTTTGTCCTGACGCATGGCGCGATTGATGGTCCAGCAGCGTTCACAGAACACGTAGACGCATACGAGCAGGAGCAGGGCCAGGGGAATCATAATATAGCCTCCGTCCAGCACCAGGTCCCAGAGGGTGCGCTGTACTACGGGGGCGGCCGGGGCAGTTGTCATTAACATATATTATTGTGTGTTTAAGATTTCGGAATAAGATTACTTAAGGCACTCCAGATATGCCTTGACAGTGTTCTCTATACCCATATAGAGGGCATCGCAGACTATGGCATGACCTATGGACACCTCGTCAAGATAAGGAAGCTGTTCGTGAAAATATCGCAGATTCTCCAGGTTCAGGTCATGGCCGCCGTTAACGCCCAGGCCTACGGAATGGGCGGCGCGGGAAGCTGCCACATAGGGAGCTACGGCAGCCTCGCGGTCCTTGGAATAATTGTCGGCGTATGCCTTGGTGTACAGTTCCACGCGGTCGGCTCCGGCACGCGCCGCAGCGGCTATGGTCTTCTCATCCGGGTCCACGAAGATAGAGGCGCGTATGCCTGCCTGACACAGACGTTCCACTATACCGCTCAGGAACTCGAAGTTATTCTCCACGTCCCAACCGGCGGAGGAGGTCAGGACATCAGGTTTGTCCGGCACAAGTGTCACCTGCTCGGGACGCACGCTCAGCACCAGTTCCATGAACTCCGGCGAGGGGTATCCCTCGATATTGAACTCGGTCTTCACCAGCGGGCGCAGCTTGTAGACGTCGGAACGGCGTATGTGACGCTCATCGGGACGCGGATGTACCGTAATGCCCTGGGCTCCCATACGCTCGCAGTCTTCGGCAAACCGCTGCACATCCGGATTGTTCTCGCCACGTGCGTTGCGCAGTGTGGCTATCTTGTTGATATTTACACTTAATCTTGTCATTTCAAGTCCGTTGACACTTTTCTGCGCGACAAAATCCACTCCCTTAACCTTTTTTTAACGGAGAATTTGCCGCATATTGACATAAATTTAGTAACTTTGAACCCTTAGAAACGCCTCCTCTAAAGGAGGACCCTCATTTTGGCTGTGCAAAAATAGTCAAAAAAATTGAATTGAGCCACTGACCACCTGCAAATAAACACTGACAAAACATTTTTTTGCAGGACACGCTCTTTGTAGACCACCGGTTAAGGAATGAACGCACATGAACTTCTGACATATCCCGCCGAACCGCATCCCCTCGTCACCTCGGTGCCGAGGGTGGAAGAATCCGCTCCTCTGTCTGCTGTTCTCGAAGCCATGACCGGCTCCGGCTCCCCTGCCCTGAATGTCACAGGCCCGCAGAACGAATCCCCGCTGACAGCCTGGCAAGCCCTGCAAGCTCTTTCCGTCCTGCTCCCCCACTCCGACGAGTATTCAGAACTGATGGTGCGTACCGACACACGCTCCTACTCGGCCTCGGCCCTGGCCCGCGCCGTAGAGGATACCGAGGCATCTCTGATATCGATGCTCGCATATCCAGCCGGAGACGGCGACATAAATGTGTATCTGCGCATAAACCGTGCCGACCCTTCCCATGCGGTGCGTTCTTTGGAGAGATACGGTTATTTCGTGGCATACGCCCATGGCGCTGAAAATTCCCAAGCCGAACTCACGGCTGAACGCATACTGGAACTTCAACATTACCTAAACATCTGAAAACCCATGCTTGTCTCACTCTTCGGCAACACATTTCAGGACTCTTCCGTCAGTGCGCTCAACTCCCTCATAGCCATGCTGCGCGCCTCCGGCCTTGATGTGCAGATAGAGAGCGAGTTCCACACCTGGCTCGTCTCCCGGGGCGCTTCGGAAGCCTTGAATTGCGCCAAAGTGAACGCCCCCTCGCCAGACTCCGCCATAATCATCAGCGCCGGGGGCGACGGCACACTGCTGCGCGCGGCACACTGGGCGGCCCGCAGCGGCATACCTGTGGCGGGCATAAACACCGGGCATCTGGGTTTCCTTACCGCATGGCACAGCAAGGATGCCGACTCCCTGGTATACGCAATAACCCACAATACCATCACCTACGAGGAACGGACCATGCTCAAGGTGGAATGTGAGGCTCTTCCGGCTGACGTGTGGCCATACGCCCTTAACGATGTCTCACTGCTGAAGGAAAATTCCGGCTCCATGATTACTGTCCGCACCTCCGTGGAGGGTGCATATCTCACCGACTATGAGGGAGACGGCCTCGTAATAGCGACACCATCCGGCTCCACGGCCTACAGTCTCTCGGCCGGCGGACCGATAATGCAGCCCACGGTGCCGGCCATATCCCTGACACCGGTGGCGCCGCACACCCTGTCGATGCGTCCGCTTGTGGTGAGCGATGACTGCCACATCTCCACTGTCACCGACTCCCGCACCGGCTCTTTCATGCTCAGCCTGGACGGCGTAGCTGTAAGCCTGCCCGTAGGCACACGGGTCAACATCCGCAAAGCTCCCTTCACCCTGCGTCTCGTGACCCGTGCCCGCTACGGATTCGCCGCCGCCCTGAGAGACAAACTGCTATGGGGCGCATCCGTCACTGCAAGAAGTAATTTTTAAGATTCAGTGCCACCAGACATGCGCCGAGGGCGTAAACAAACAGAAGTCCGAGAGATATTTTTCGTTTCATAACACAAATGTTTTTTGGGGTTTTGCGGTTTCAGTGCAGTTTTTTCTTCCTGCCCGACACTGCAAAATTAACCCCGGCCCTGTGCAGGACCGGGGCACACCTGTGTTAACAAACGTTAATCATTCGACTATTTCGCTCAATAGTGTGGCAGAGCTGGCGCTTTTGACCCTGACGCGCACGAACTCACCCGGATGGTGGCCGCCGGCCGGAAAGACGCATACCTTGTTCTGCGACGTACGTCCGTACAGGTCCTCGGCGCTGCGCTTGCTGCGTCCCTCTATCAGGACCTCGAACTCCTTGCCCACATCTGCCTCGTTGCTCTTCAGCGAGAGCTCGTTCTGCAACTCTATCATCCGGTTCAGGCGTTCTATCTTCACCTCCTCCGGAATGTCGTCCGGCAGATTCCTTGAAGCGTAAGTGCCCGGCCGCTCCGAGTATTTGAACATGAACGAGGCATCGAATCCGGCGTCGCGCATCAGCTGCAGAGTGCTGAGGAAATCCTCCTGAGTCTCGGAATGGAAGCCGGTGAAGAGGTCGGAGGTGAGTCCGCAGTCCGGCATTATACGGCGTATGGCGGCCACCCGGTCCATGTACCATCCGGAACTGTACTTGCGGTTCATCAGCTTGAGGATGCGGTCGCTGCCGCTCTGTACGGGCAAATGTATGTGGCGGGCTATGTTGGGGCGCGAGGCCATCATATAGAGCGTGGCGTCGGTCATGTCCTTGGGATGGGAGGTGGTGAAACGCACACGCATTTCAGGTGCCGCATCCGCCACCATGCCGAGCAATGCGGTAAAGTCTGTCTCCTCTCCGCTATCAGGGGCGGTGTACCTGTAAGAATTGACATTCTGGCCCAGCATAATAACTTCCTTGAAGCCGCGTGTGCGCAGGTCTTCCAGCTCGGCAAGGATGCTCTGCGGTTCGCGAGAGCGCTCGCGCCCACGGGTATAGGGGACTATGCAATAGGAGCAGAAATTGTTGCACCCGCGCATGATGCTGATATATCCGCTGATGCGTGAATGTCCTATGCGCGAGGGAATCACGTCGCGGTAAGTCTCGGTAAGGCTAAGTTCCACATTGATGGCCTTATGGCCTCGCTCGGCCTGTGCCACAAGGTTCGGCAGGTCCAGATAAGAGTCCGGACCGGCCACAAAGTCCACCCCATGGTCTGAAAGCAGCCGTTCCTTCACCCTCTCGGCCATGCAGCCGCATACACCTATTACAATATGCCGGCCGCCGCTCTTGCGGCGCAGTGAGTTCCAGTAGGCCAGGCGCGAATAAATCTTCTGCTCGGCATTGTCGCGGATAGAACAGGTGTTCAATACCACTGCATCGGCAAGAGAGTCATCCTCCACAGGTTCGTAGCCGGCCATACGCAAAACAGTCGCAATTACCTCACTGTCAGCCACATTCATCTGACAGCCATATGTTTCAATGCGCACTTTCTTAAATTGTGTGCAATTTTTTTCAATCATATTTGGTGTAATTCAAATTTAATTTCTAATTTTGTGCAAAATTACCATAAAATCTAAAACGTTACAAATGAGCATCCCATTTATCACAGCTGAAGAAGCTGCCAGTTACATTAAAAATGGAGACAATGTGGGTTTTTCAGGCTTCACAGCCTCCGGCACACCCAAAGTTGTAACCGTTGCTTTGGCCAAACGAGCCAAAGAGCTGCATGAAAAAGGCGAACCGTTCAAGATTAATCTATATACCGGTGCCAGCACAAACGACCACGTAGACGGCGAGCTTTCCCGTGCCAACGCCGTGAACCTGCGTATCCCCTACCAGGGTCACAAGGATGCCCGCAACGCAATAAACAAAGGTGAAATAGCCTATGTGGACGCTCACCTTTCACACCTTTCCCAGGATTTGCGCTACGGTTTCTACGGCGACATCGATGTAGCCGTAATCGAGGCCACGGAGATGAGCCCCAACGGCGAAGTCATACTCGGTGCGGGACTTGGCATGACCCCGACTATCGCCCGCATGGCCAAGAAGGTGATTATCGAATACAGCTCCTACTACAAGACTTCTTTCCGTGGATTCCACGACAACTACATTCCCCTGGACCCCCCTCACCGCAGAGAGATTCCCATCTACCGTCCTTCTGACCGCATCGGCTCCACTGTCCTCAAGATAGACCCCGCCAAGATTATCGGTGTGGTTCCCTCCAACGCTTCAGAGAGCATCCACGCTTTCACCGCCGCTGACGAAATCACTCAGAAAATCGGTGACAACGTCTGCCACTTCCTGGCTTCACAGCTGCGCGAAGGCAAGATGCCCAAAGAGTTCCTCCCCATACAGAGCGGTGTAGGCAACGTAGCCAACGCCGTACTCTACGGCCTGGGCGAGAACCCTGAAATTCCCCGCTTCGAGATGTACACCGAGGTTATCCAGGATGCCGTGATGCACCTCATGGAAGAGGGCAAATGCAAATTTGCCAGCACCTGCGCCCTCACATTCTCCGATGACGCCATGACGCACTTCATGGACAACATCGACTTCTTCCGCGACAAAATCATCATGCGTCCCGGCGAAATCAGCAATCACCCGGAGATTGTGCGTCGTCTCGGCCTGATAGCCATGAACACAGCCCTGGAGGCCGACATCTTCGGCAACGTGAACTCCACACACGTATGCGGCACCAAGATGATGAACGGTATCGGCGGCTCGGCAGACTTCTCCCGCAACGCCTTCCTGAGCATCTTCTCCTGCCCCTCCATACAGAAGGGCGGCAAGATTTCCGCTATCGTGCCCATGGCAAGCCACATAGACCACTCCGAACACTCCGTGAAGATACTCGCCACCGAACAGGGCGTGGCCGACCTGCGCGGCAAGAACCCCATACAGCGTGCCGAGACTATCATTGAGAACTGTGTTCACCCCATGTACAAGGAGCTGATGTGGGACTACCTGAAGCTCTCCAAGGGTGGCCACACACCCCACACACTGCGCGCCGCCTTCGCCCTGCACGAGGCATTTATGGAGACCGGCGACATGCTCCAGGCCGATTTCGGCAAATACATCTAATTGCCGGCGAGGCATAGCCCTTGCGACAAGTTAAATATTGTTAAAAACAGACTGACGGATTAAACATTTCCGGCGCACGTCTGTCTTACAGATATAAGGAGACGCTCCCGGGTGTCCTCCTTCAGGTTGTAAAGATTGTAATAAGGCAATTCTTTGCGTCATGAACCTTAAAGCGTTGACGGCTGCGGCCCTCAGCGCTTTTTGGTTTATCAGCCATTATCCTCGCTTCCTGTTCCGTTGGGCGGATTTGATGTGCCGTTTGGCGGATTAGGTTGACTATAAGCATAAAATTCGCTAATTTTGCGCGTTAAAATGCAATATCCCTGTAAATGAAGTACTCGCGCATAATCCTGTTACTCATAGCTCTGCTCACATCGCCCTCCCTGAGGGCACAGATAATCCGTACCGAGAAGGAAGTGAACCTCACCGACTCGCTGCGCGAGGAGTTTGACAAAGGGCCCTTCTTCACCCTCTACCGCGACAACTACTTCGCCGTAGGCACAGACCCCACCCACAAGCCTACATCCGACAACTCGGATGTCCGTTTCCAGATTTCAATAGCACAGCGCCTCACCAAGTCTGTACTGCCCTGGAACACTTATCTGTTTCTTTGCTACACGCAGGGTGTGGCCTGGGATGTATTCAAGAACTCGATGCCCATGCACGACTTCACCTTCAACCCCGGCATAGGGATAGTGAAGCCACTCTTCAACCGCGAGCGTTTCGTAGGCAAGGCCACGCTGATGATTGAACACATGAGCAACGGCCGCGACTCCATCTGGAGCCGTTCATGGAACCGCATATCCCTGGGCGCCACAATACTTGTGAACGAGAACATAGCCATAGACGGCAAAGCCTGGATTCCGATAGTGGACGGTATGAACAACCGCGACATCCTGAAATATGTGGGTATCTTCCAGGGTGGCGTCTCCGTAATGAGCCAAAACAAGAGGTTCGGCGGCAGTCTCCATTTCGTGAAGCGTGCAAAATGGGATTTCAGCTACAACACCCGGCTCGAGCTCTTCTGGCGGCCATGGAAGGCGGCAAACGAATTTCTGTTCCTGCAGTGGTACAACGGTTACGGAGAGACCCTCATCGACTACAACCGGTTCGTGAACCGCGTCCGCGTAGGACTACTCATAAAACCGCGTTATTTCTCCGACTTCTGACCCCTGAACCACGCCCTCGCTTTACCCGAGCGGACAATGTTAAATAATTAAAATTAACCCGTCAAAATTTGTCCGCTAAATTATTTTAACTAATTTTGCGGACGAATTCTTCGCATGACAAATCAGGAATAATCACTAAAACAAACAATATGAAAAAATTTTTACTTTCCGCTTTATTCCTTGCAGGCATGGCTACAGCCGCCTCCGCACAGGACTATGATTTTCTCATCGCTACCGAAGCCAAAAATACCGTAAACGAATCCGGTATGGAAATTCTTGTACCCTATGATTACAAGATGGTCGCCGACGGCGAAGAAATAGTTGTCAAGAACTGCTACGTATCCTATATCGACAACAATCCCGACGACTACTATGCCTCATACTATCTGATGGCTTATACCAAAATCGTCAACAAGACAAAAAACGACATTACACTGACTTTCAATAGCGTAGAGACCGAGAAGGCGGTCACCAACGCTGAAGAATTAGGGTTCTCCACTGAGTTCGGCCACTGCCTCGGAGGCCAGTGCATCGCCAGCGACCCCTTCAACGCAACCGTCGAGGCCAACAGCTCTACCTCCGAATCCACAGGCGAACACTTCGGTTACACATTGGAGGCATACGAGCCCGCCGACATAGACAAACTCACACTCCAGTCCAAGTACACCGTGACCTTGTCCTACAACGGCAACACAGACAAGACTTTCACCCTCAACTTCCAGAAGTCTGCCAATGTAGGCATCAATGGCATCGAGGAGGAGAACGCAGCTCCCGTATACTACAACCTGCAGGGTATCCGCGTGGACGCTCCTCAGGATGGCCAGATTTACATCAAGCGTCAGGGCAACAAGGTAATGAAAGTTATCCGCTAATTTACAGACCGATACTTAACAGTCAGGGAGACTTCCGTGCGGGAGTCTCCCTGACTGTTTATGTAAAAAACTCTTTTAGACCGCACATATCATAGACGGCGGCCGGATGCCGGTCAGTCCTTCAGGCGGAACTTCACGGGTATCGTGACGGTACTGGGCACAGGCTTGCCTGAAGCATCGGTGGCAGGAATCCAGACGGGCATGCCATTGATGAGACGGACAGCCTCGGCCTCCAGGTCAGGGTCCAGCGGACGGGCCACTTTCACCTCGGACACCTTTCCTTCATCAGTAACGACGAAATTGACTGTCACAGTGCCCTCGATGCCGTTCTCCTGCGCGAAAGCAGGGTATTTGATATTGCCGGTGAGATATGCCTGCAAAGCCTCTTCTCCGCCCGGAAACGAGGCCGCGGACTCCGCCAATGCACCGGAAATGCCGGCGCCGGCCAACAGCAATGCCATAAGGGGACGTTTCATATCAGACCGTGAGGATTTCCTTTTCTTTGGCAGCGAAGAGGTCATCTATCTTCTTCATGTACTTGTCGTGGATTTTCTGCACTTCGGCTTCGGCATCCTTCTCGGCATCCTCGCTCAGACCATTCTTGACCTCCTTCTTCAGGCCGTCTATTGCCTCGCGACGGGCGTTGCGTACGCTCACTTTGGCATTCTCGGCCTCGCTCTTGCTCTGCTTGACAAGCTGTTTGCGGCGTTCCTCGGTGAGGGGCGGGATACAGAGGCGTATGACCTCGCCGTTGTTCTCCGGCGTAACGCCGAGCTCAGAGTTGATTATAGCCTTCTCAATCTCTTTGAACATGGCCTTCTCCCAGGGGGTTATGGCTATGGTGCGTGCGTCGGGCACACTCACGTTGGCGACATTGCCGATAGGAGACATAGTGCCATAGTATTCCACCTTGATGCCGTCCAGCAGGCGCGTGCTGGCCTTGCCGGCACGTATGTGGGACAGTGTCTCGTCCAGATATTCCACTGCCAGGGTCATGTTGTCTTCTGCGTTTTGCAGATATTCGGATACTTCCATAGTTATGAGGTATTAAAATTTCTAAGGATGCACGAGGGTGCCTATGGGCTCGCCGGCCATCATCTTGGCCAGATTCCCCTTCACGTCCATATTGAAGACGTAGATTGGCATATTGTTCTCACGGGCAAGGGCGGTGGCTGTCACGTCCATCACCTTGAGGCCACGGGAAAGCACCTCGTCGTATGTTATCTCGTCGAACTTCGTGGCGGTCGGGTCCTTCTCGGGGTCGGCCGTATAGACGCCGTCCACACGGGTTCCCTTCAGCATTACATCGGCCTCGGTCTCGACAGCGCGGAGGGCCGAACCGGTATCGGTGGTGAAGAAAGGATTGCCGGTACCGCAGGAGATTATGGCCACCTTGCCCTGTTCCATGGCCTCTATCGCTCTCCACTTGGAGTAATGCTCCCCTACCGGGTGCATATCTATGGCCGTAAGCACACGGGCAGGCTGTCCTATGGACTCAAGGGCGGATGACAGGGCCAGGGAGTTGATTACCGTGGCGAGCATACCCATCTGGTCTCCCTTCACACGGTCAAAGCCGGCAGAAGCGCCGCTCAGACCACGGAAGATGTTGCCGCCACCTATTACAATGCTTATTTCCACTCCTTGCGAGGCGATGTCCTTGATTTGCTCGGCGTAATCCGCCAGGCGGCGCGGGTCGATGCCATAACCCTGCGAGCCCATAAGGCTCTCGCCGGAAAGTTTGAGTAATATACGTTTAAATCTCATGTCAATCTATTTTTAGCATCTGCTTTTGCAGACTCCACAAAGTTAGGCAATTCACACGAATTATGCAAATACTTTTCTCAGAGTTTCTCGCCGTATGCCAGGTCTCCGGCATCGCCCAGGCCCGGCACTATGTAGGAATGTGCGTTTATTTCAGGGTCTATGGCCCCTACCCACAGTGTGGTCTTATCCGTGGGAAAGGTCTCGGCTATATAGTCCACAGCGGCCTGCGAGGCTATGACAGAAGCCACATGGATATGGCTGGGATTGCCTTTGCTCGACAGAGCGCAATAACCCAGCTCCATGGATGAACCGGTAGCCAGCATAGGGTCTACCAGCAACAACACCTTATCCTCTATGGAGGGGGACGCGAGGTATTCAATCAGTACGTCGAAAGTGTCGCCCCCTTTCTCACGATATTTGCGGTAGGCGCTCACGAAGGCATTCTCGGCGTGGTCAAAGTAACTCAGGAAGCCCTGGTGCAGGGGAAGTCCCGCACGCAAAATGGTCCCTATGACCAGCTTGTCGGCAGGGGTCTGGCAAACAGACGTACCGAGCGGAGTCGTCACATCCACGTCGGCGTAATTCAGACGTTTGGAAATCTCGTATGCCATAATCTGGCCTATGCGCTCCAGATTATGACGGAAGCGCAACGGGTCGGTCTGGATATTGGTGTCGCGAAGCTCAAGCATATAGCGGCTTACGAGTGAGGGTGTCTGTGCGAAGTTGATGATTTCCATTTATGTAATACGTATTAGATTGTTTTCCCATTCTGTATGGCAGCCAAGGCATCCGCCGAGTCAGCCTTCAGCTGAGCTTTCAGCTCATCCACCGAGGCGAAACGCTTCTCATCGCGCAGGCGACTTACAAAACGCACCTGCACCGGACGGCCATAAAGGTCTCCCTCGTAATCGAAAATATGCGTCTCTATCGAGAGCGGAGCATCCTCTTCCGCTACTGTGGGACGATGGCCTATATTGGTCATAGAGGGACGAAAATCGCCCGTTTCATCGGTACGTACAAGGGTGGCGTACACACCTGCAGGGGGTATCAGACGTTCCGGCTGAATAGGGTTCAGGTTGGCCGTAGGGAACCCCAGCCGGCGGCCCAGCCGGGCGCCGCCCACGACCAGTCCGGTGAACCCGTAGCGATACCCCAACAGACGGTTACCCTCTTCTATGTCTCCGCAAAGCAGCCTCTTGCGCACGGCCGATGAGCTGACGCCGGGCAGACAGACGGCCTCTATCACTTCAAGACCGACTTTCCGCCCTGCCTCCCGATAATGCCCGATGCCGTTGGTGCGGTCGCACCCGAACCGGTTATCATAACCCACAAGCAAGGTTTTTACGCCCATTTCATCGTGGATTTTTGCGATAAACTCATCGGAAGTCTCGCTACGTGTACGCTCGTTGAATTCAAGGCGGAACACTTCAACGCCCTCGCTTTCTATAGCCCGGCGACGTTCATCGAAAGTGGACAATAACGGGGGCGCGTCCTCGGGCCGTACTATCTGCAACGGATGCGGGTCTATGACTATCGCAACCGGGCGGGAGTCCCTTGCCGCCGCCTGCCTCTTCAGCTCCTCAAGCAGATACCGGTGCCCTGTATGCACACCGTCGAAAGTGCCTACGGTAGCTGTCAGACCTGACTCAGGATTGGGTCTGCCATGAATGATATTTTGAGCGTTTTGCCTCATTTCATCGCGTCTTGGGGTATACCGAGAATATCCGCGAACTCCACGCCGGGCGCCACAAGGGCGGCGTTTATGCCACAGGATTCAGCGGCCTCGCAGTTAACGACGGAGTCGTCAAGAAAGAGGGTCGCGTCACCCTCCAGCGCAAACCGGTTTTTAAGTATCTCATAGATGCCCGGCTCCGGCTTGCAGACTTTTTCCTGGAAGGAGACTATCTCTCCGTCAAAATAGTCGCGGATGCTGAGTCCCTCGGCACGGAAAAGGGTATCGATGATGCCGTGATACATTATAGGGTTCGTATTGGACAGCACATACAGTTTCTTGCCCCGGGAACGCAGCCACCTGAAAGCCTTGAGGCGCTTCAACGGCAATCCGACAATGAACGAACACAGGGCATCGTTTATTTCCAGGTCCGTCACTCCCTTTCGGCACTTGTCACGGAGATAGTCGAAGAAACCTGCGGCAGACATATTCCCTTCCTCCAGAAGAAGAAACTCGCCGCTCTGACGATACAGGTCAAGCATCTCGGAAGCGTCGGAAAGGCCCAGCGACTCAAGACTGCGCACACAGCGGTCTCGGTCTATGTCAAGAACCACACCTCCCAAATCAAACACTATATCGGTGTATTTTGTTAACATATAAAGAAGTTTAGATACTGACGTGCCGTTACGGGAAAGGTCTGAAAGCAGGTCCCCGGGCAAACGCAGTGCAAAGTTAAGAATATTCCGGCACATTTGGTAGACTCACGTGCTTTTTCTAACTTTGCAATACAGTTTCAAAGAATAGTAAAATACAAATCAAGTTCTCCTATGGCTAAAATCAAATCTGTAGGCATCCTGACATCGGGCGGCGATGCCCCCGGCATGAACGCGGCCATCCGCGCCGTGACCCGCGCATCAATTTTCGCAGGCTTCAAGGTCTACGGCATCTACCGTGGTTATAAAGGACTTATTACCGACGAAATTGAAGAATTCTCCACCCAAAACGTCTCAAATATCATCCAGAGAGGCGGTACAATCCTGAAGACCGCCCGATGCAAGGAGTTCCAGACAGAAGAGGGCAGACAGTGCGCTTACGATGTGCTGCGTCGCCACGAAATCGACGCTCTGGTAGTGATTGGCGGCGACGGCTCTCTCACCGGCGCACGCATATTCGGAAACGAGTTCTCGTTCCCTATCGTGGGCCTGCCCGGCACTATCGACAATGACCTCTACGGCACCGATTCAACCATAGGCTACGATACCGCCCTCAACACAATCATGGAATGTGTGGACAAAATCCGCGACACGGCGACGAGCCATGAGCGCCTGTTCTTTATCGAGGTGATGGGACGCGATGCCGGATTCCTGGCCCTGAACGGAGCAATCGCTTCCGGCGCCGAAGCCGCCATTATTCCTGAAATATCCACTAAAGCCGACCAGCTGGCCGACCTCATCAAGTCCGGATTCCGAAAGAGCAAGAACTCTTCGATAGTGCTTGTGGCCGAAAGCCCAATCACCGGCGGAGCCATGGGCCTGGCCGAAAGGGTGAAAAACGAGTATCCCGAATACGACGTGCGCGTCACAATCCTGGGACACCTGCAGCGCGGCGGCTCTCCCACGGCTTTCGACCGCATCATAGCCTCCCGAATGGGCTCAGCCGCAGTAGACGCCCTCCTTGATGACCAGCGCAATGTGATGATTGGCATCAAAAACGATGAAATAGTCTACGTTCCCTTTACAAAAGCCATCAAGAACGACAAGCCAATCAACCAGGAGCTGCTTTCCACCCTCCGCCGCCTTTCCATCTGATTATAAAACCATAAAAACAAAAAGTCGCTGTGCGTCCACTGACATGCAGCGACTTTTTTATTTCCTGTTTTCAAGACTTCCCTTTCCTGCCGTGACATAAAAAAAACCGTGACTCGTTCTCTCGAATTCGCCACAGTTAAAAAAACTTTCTTCTATAATTTTTCTACAAACCTAACATAAACGATTTATTTACGAATATCTTAATTACTAACCTAATCTTTCTACCGTAATATCTCTTATGAAAAATCTACTATATCCTAATAGACATTGCTATTGACAGATTATAAGCGCCGAAGACCGACCTGTCATAAACAGACTCTTTGCCTTACGCAAACCGTCAGTCTTTGTTTTTCGACAATGCAAAATTACCGCCACCAAGGCCTATTTGCAAATATTACGGATAGTTTACAATAAAAATATAAGTATAAAAAGACGTATATACCTGATACTCAATATATACATATTTTTAAAATATAAACCTTATTAAGGTTGACATACAGGTATCTGCGACGGATATAAGACCTGTATCTATCTCATTCCGATGCCCAGGACATCTTTCTCAAACGATTCCCTGTTTATGGCGCGACCCCTCATACGGTTGCGATACGTGTATATGGTAGATACCGAACAATGGAGTATGCGGGCAATCTTCACGCTCTCCTCTACGCCCAGGCGCACAAAGGCATAGATGCGTATTTCCGTGGAAAGCGGAGTACCTCGCTTGTGGGTTATGCGGCACTCCGGTTTCAGCAGTGCGTTCAGTTCGTCAAGAAACGTAGGATACAGGTCAAGGAACGTCTCATCGAAAATCGCGAAAAAGTCATCGTTTTCAGTATCGGTGTATTTACCGCTTTTAAGCATTTTCAGAAGCTCTTCGGTCTGACCGGCCGCTATCTTGCGGTTCACAAGGCGCCTCATGGAGTCCAGTTTATCCGAATAAGATGAGCAAAGGCCCAAAAAATGGCCTATATAAGACTCCTGCACCTTACTCTGCTGCGCCAACTTACGGTTTATGGACGAAGTGCGGCGCATAGCGCGGAACATGGCCGCCAACAGACCGCCGGTCACAGCAAAAAGCACTATCACAAGAGCCAGATAAAGCATGAGTTCATCGCGCGAGGAAGACAACTTCTTGCGGTAAGCGTCGTCAACCATAGGTAGAAGTGTAGCTATTTCCACCGTCCTCATCCTGGCATTGGACTCTGTGGCATCTTCCAGCGACGCATTGATATATCGGTAAGCACGGTCTACCTCTCCTTTGTTATAGAGCCATTTGGCCAACGCCGGGAGAGCCATTGTCTCTTTCACGCTCGATTTAACATCCGAAATAGAAGCCAAAGCAAGATAGCGTCCATATTCGGCATCGTTCCCTTCAGAGCGGGAAATCTGAGCCATAAGATAAGCCGTCATGCCGTAAAGGTTGGTATTTTCGGGTAACGTTTTCAGCACCTCCATGGCCAGCTTCCGCGCCTGCGCATCCTTGCCCTGGCGATGCGACTGCTGCGCATACATGAATTTGCCATACCGGTCAGAGTCCGGCAAGTGGTCTATCAGATATTGCTCATATTCCAGCCCCTTTTTCCGATACTCCATCCCTTCGCTCTCATATCCTTTGGCGTACTCATCCATATATGAAAAAAGCTGACGCGCCACCTTGGCGTAAAGAATACGGTACTCCACGGACATCGGAACGGTATCCAGGGCATTGAGCGAATTAAAAGCGAGAGTAAACATACCGGCGGCACTCTGAGCGTATGCCAACGAAATACGGCTGTCCACATCCTCCGTTTCCATGCCGGCTCCCTCCGCTATCTTGTGGGCGAGATTAAAATAATATGCCGATGAATCCGAACAGAAAGCGAGGTATTGCTTGCCGAGAGCCATGTTCAGTTCCCAGCGCCGCCGCGTGTCGTCGGCCGAAGTCGCCGCGAGTAATTTACCGATGGAATCAAGGTTATCCTTCTTTTTACGGTCATATTTATGCACTTCTTCAAGAGTCTTGTCCAGACGGTCAAGCTCAGCTTCCGCGCCCACATCTTTCTGCCGATATGAGCAGGAGCTTAACCAGGCGCCGATATAAATACAGATGCCGATGAATACGCAGATTTTTCGCATTACAGTAGAGAATTAGAGTCATAGGTCCGCCAACCCGCACATGTCAGCGGCCGTGAGATGCAAAATTACAAAAAATCCGGGAAATTCCAATCAACGGTCATCACACACAAATCCGGTGTCGCGATACGGACACCTGCCCGCATATCCTCGCGGAACGGACATATCCCGGCAGGGGTTGCGGAATTGAGGAAAAAAGAGTAATTTTGCATAGCTAAAGAAAGGGATGAATGAATACTGAGGATTATGTCATAGAACGACTTGACAACGGCCTGCGGTGCGTGTATAGCAGCAAGCCGGGCATCAGCTATGCCGGCATAGCCGTAGGCGCAGGCTCCCGCGACGAGACCCCGGAAGAGTTCGGACTCGCCCACTTTGTGGAACATACTATCTTCAAAGGCACAATCAAACGACGCAGCCACCACATCTCCTCCCGCATGGAAAGCATAGGTGGTGAACTCAACGCATACACCACAAAAGAGGAGACGCTGGTCTACACAACAGCGCCCTCCGGGTATCTGGACCGCGCCCTTGACCTGCTGTCGGACCTTGTAGCCAACTGCAATTTCCCGGCTCCCGAACTGGAGAAGGAGAAAGAGGTGGTTATAGACGAAATCAACTCTTATTTAGACACTCCCTCGGAAGCGATATTCGATGAATACGAGGATTTGATGTTTGCCGGAAGCAGTCCCGGCCACAACATACTCGGCACGCCTCAGAGCGTAAAAGCACTGACAGGCGCTGACTGCCGTCGTTTTGTGGAGAAGCACTACACCCCCGGAAATATGGTCCTGTACTGTGTCAGCGATATGCCGCTGAAACATATTTCCAGGCTCATAGGCCGTTACTTCAGCACTCTGCGGCGGGAGACTCCGGCCCTGTCGGCGCAACGGCTTTCTGTCCCGGAAATACCTAAGCCATTCGAAGAAGTACGGGAAATGGGGCTCCACCAAAGCCACACGCTTATTGGAAGCCGCGTCTTCGGCCGCAAGGATGAACGCCGGTACGCCCTGTCCCTGCTCAGAAACCACCTCGGAGGACCGGCAATGAACTCTGTGCTTAACCGCGAGTTGCGCGACAAACGAGGCTACGTCTACTCCGTGGAGGCCCTTACCGGGCTGCTCAGTGACTGCGGACTGTTTGAAATATATTTCGGCTGCGACCCGGAACACATAAAACCGTGCAAGCGCATTATCCGCAACGAACTCGCGAGATTGGCCGAATCGCCGATGAAACCGCGCATTTTCGACGCTGCGGTACGCCAATACTCAGGACAATTGCAGGTGGCCGGTTCTTACGCCGACTCAATGGCCATGAACCTCGGAAAGTCCGTTCTCTACTACGACAAGGTTCTTGACATAGAGACCACACGCCGGGCCTTGCACGAACTTACTCCCCGCCATATAATGGAAATCGCGCGGCTTATTCTTGACAATGGCCTATCATCTCTTACCCTTTGCTGAAAAAAATGAAGATAGCAGATATAGAACTCGGGAAACGCCCCGTATCCCTGGCTCCTATGGAAGATGTCACCGACCCCTCCTTCCGACTTATATGCCGCGAGATGGGGGCTTCGTCGGTCTATACGGAGTTCGTATCGGCCGAGGCGTTGGTGCGCGACATAGCTTCCACCACCCGCAAACTGAGCATCAACGAGGCGGAACGCCCCGTGGCCATACAGATTTACGGACGCGAACCCGAAGCGATGGTTGAAGCCGCCAGGATTGTGGAGCAAGCGCATCCCGACATACTGGACATAAACTTCGGGTGTCCGGTGAAAAAAGTAGCCGGCAAAGGAGCCGGCAGCGGTATGCTGCGGGACATACCCAAGTTATTGGACATAACCCGTCGCGTAACGGAGGCCGTAGACATCCCTGTGACGGTTAAGACACGCCTGGGCTGGGACTGTGAGAACAAAATCATAACCGAACTGGGTCCCCGGCTGCAGGCCTGCGGCATACGCGCCCTCACCGTCCACGGACGCACACGCAGCCAGATGTATACCGGGCAGGCAGACTGGACACTGATAGGCGAGCTGAAACGCAATCCGGAATTCACAATCCCCTTGATAGGCAACGGTGACATCACCACCCCCGAACAGGCCGCCGCACACTTCGATGAATATGGTGTAGACGGTATAATGGTAGGCCGCGCAGCCATAGGCGCTCCTTGGATTTTCCATGACATACGCCAGTACCTGGACACCGGCAGCTATACCCCTCTGTCCACAGCCAGGAAACTCGCGCTTCTGCGCCGCCAGATAGACGAGAGCATAGAGCGTATAGACGAATACCGGGGCATACTGCACATACGCCGCCACCTGGCCGCGACACCCCTGTTCAAAGGAATACCGAATTTCCGCGAGACCCGGATACGTATGCTGCGCGCCGACACCCTCAAAGAGCTGAACGATGTCCTGGAAGAGATAGCCGAAAAATTCTTAGGTCTGTAAGGCTTCCGATTTTTTCAGCACAATTCATAATAATACGGAAAAGACAAAGTTAATTATAAAAACAGAATCCGAATGAAACGTACATTTTACTTTCTAATCATGACCTTATGCGGGGTCTTGGGAGCGGCAGCCCGTGTTTATGAAGTAAAAACCGGCAGCTTCACCAAACTTATAATTCCGGACAATCTGCAGGTAGTGTACACCTGCGACCCTGAGCGGGCCGGCACCGCACACTTTGAGTGCGAAGACACCATGGCCGACGCCCTGATGTTCTCACGTTCAGGCTCCGACAAGCTGAAAGTGCAGATTTCCCCCGATTTCATCGGACAGAAACTGGACTTGCCGGTCATATACGTGTACTCGGAGTTCCTTGTCGAGGTGGAATCTTCCTCCAACGAGAAGGTCACAGTCAAGGGGCTGCCTCGTTGCGCCGGGTTCAAGGCAACTATATTCAACAACGGCGTAATCGACTTGCAGGACATAGATATGGGAAAGCTGACAGCCAGACTCATGACCGGCCACGGGACAATAAACATCAGCGGCAAAGCAGACGAAGCCGTATTCAGCCTGGCCGGCACCGGCACAATAGATGCCAGCCGTGCGCCCGTCGGCAAAGTGAGTTGCCATGTCTTCGGCGGCGGACAGATTTACTGTCACCCCCTTGATGAAATCAAACTCAAAGGCCTCGGTTCCACCACCGTCTATTACAGCGGCAAACCCGCGAAAGTAAAGAAACAAGGCATAGGCAAACTGGTACACGTGGGCGACTGACACAAATTCCTCTCTCTGACGTATGACACAGGAACCGGACCTGAAACTGCGCACGGCACGCACTCTGAAATGGAACAGCATAGACCGCTTTTCCTCACAGATTCTGTATGCGGTCACAGGGATTATACTCGCCAATGTATTGCCCAAGGAAGACTTCGGCCTGGTAGGCGCCATCCTTGTGTTCCAGGCTTTTGCCACCATTTTCGTGGACAGCGGGTTCGGCAGCGCACTGTTGCAGAAAAAGGCCCCTACCGACCGCGATTACAGCACCGTATTCTGGTTTAACCTGATTGTCTCCTGCACCCTCTACTTGCTACTCTTCTTCTCCGCACCCTCCATAGCACGGATGTTCCAGGGAGACGTACGCCTCATCCCGCTGAGCCGCGTCATGTTCCTGAGCTTTATAATCAACGGTTTAGGAATAGTGCAGACCAATCTGCTGATGAAAGCCATGACCGTGCGGCGCATAGCCCTCTCCAACATCACCGGGCTGGTGGTGAGCGGGGGTGCCGGGATATGGATGGCGCTCTCCGGCTTCGGAGCCTGGGCGCTGGTGTGGCAGACCATTATTTTGGCCTCTGTGCGTACCCTGTGGCTTTGGCTGGGCGGCTCCTGGCGGCCCATGTGCTGTTTCTCTCTCGAATCCCTGCGCAGCATATACCGCGTGGGTGCCGGAGTCTTCACCACCTCCCTGTTCAACACCATTTTCCTGAACATATACTCCTTTGTCATCGGGGTCTGGTACAGCCTCACCGCCCTGGGAGACTACACACAGGCAGACAAATGGAGCAAAATGGGCAGTGCCAGCCTCTCGCAAATCCTCACCGCGACTTTCGTACCTCTTCTGGCACGTTTCCAGGACAATCCGGTACGATACCGCGCCACGATGGTCAAGGTGAACCGCCTTACCGCTTTTATGGTCTTTCCATTTATGGGCGGACTGGCGGTTATGGCGCCGGCCATCTTCCACACCCTGTTCGGTACTAAATGGGACTCGGCCATCATCCTGTTCCAGCTGCTTGTGGCCCGAGGCACCTTCACGGTCATCTGCTCGCTCTATTCCAACTATCTCCTCTCTTTGGGCTATGCCCGGACATTGGTAATAGCGGAGATAGTGAAAGATACGGCCACCCTTGCGGCCATAGGAGCCACCGTATGGATGCACTCAGTGGAGATACTTGTGTGGGGTCAGCTGGCGGCCGGAGCGCTGACATGGATTGCCACATTGGCACTGACAGCACGAGCCACCGGCTTCAGCGCCCGCACGCTCACCTCCGGGATGTCCTTCTACCTGACACTCGCCGTAGCCGGAATGACCGGCGCATGGCTGATAGGAACAGTGATTTCAGGCTCTCTGCCACTCCTCCTGCTTCAGGCCTCCACAGGATTGCTCATATATTTCGGCACCCTCGCATTGCTGCGCGACCCCCTCCTCAAGCAAGCCAAAGCATACTTTTTCAAAAAACAAATATAACAACCAGCATTTTTAAATTATGTCCAAACTCTCAATGAAGCAATTAGGCAGAATCCTTTATTGGATAATGCTTGTGCTTATGCTCATACCCTTCGAGTTTTTCTCAAAGAGCGGCGAGACCATAATCACACCGGCCATAGCTCTGTTCCTCGGTCTGATATTCGCCTTCGTATTCGGCACCCCCTGTCCCAAGTTCAATAAGAAACTTTCCAAGTATCTGCTGCAGATTTCGGTAGTGGGTCTCGGTTTCGGCATGAACCTGATAGACTCCCTGAAAAGTGGAGCCGACGGCATGATTTTCACTGTCGTATCGGTAGTGGTGGTAATGGTGGCGGGTATAGTCATAGGCCACGCGATGCGCATCAACGCCAAGAGCAGCTACCTCATTTCCTCCGGTACCGCCATCTGCGGCGGCAGCGCCATAGCGGCGGTAGGTCCCGTATTGAAGGCCAACGAGCATGAGATGGCTGTGAGTCTCGGTGTAATCTTCATTCTTAACGCCATAGCCCTGTTCATTTTCCCGCCCCTGGGCAGATACTTCGAGATGAGCCAGACGCAGTTCGGCACATGGGCCGCGATAGCCATCCACGACACCTCCTCGGTGGTAGGCGCCGGCGACGCTTACGGAGCCGAGGCCTGCGAAATAGCCACCCTTATCAAGTGTACACGTGCCCTTTGGATTATTCCCCTGGCATTCTTCACGATGTGGTACTTCGGCCGCAAAGAAAAGGGACACGGTGTGCCGGGCGAGAAGAAGAAGGTCAACATCCCCTGGTTCATATTCTACTTCATCCTGGCAATGATTGTCAACACATACACTCCGTCTATTCTCGACTGGATTTCCGAAGATGCCGGCGCCTCGATGCTTCCGGGTATTCAGAAGTTCTACGGCGGTATAGTATGGGGAGCCAAGAAAGCCCTTGTGCTTGTGCTGTTCGCTATCGGCGCATCCCTTTCGCTGGCTGTAATCCGCAAAGTGGGAGCCAAGCCGCTGCTTCTTGCCATATTCCTATGGATAATAATAGGCATACTCAGTTTCTTCGTGGTAATGGGCACCGTAGACTAAAAAATATAATACAGCTGAATGGCTATGTCAAACACTCCGGTCTGACATAGCCATTCTTATTTTTACACGCTTCAGCTTATCTCTTGATTACTTTTCTCACAGTGCCGTCTGTCATCTTGACTATATTCACACCTTGAGTAAAGTCGTTCAATCGCATACCGTTTATTGAATATATTTCAGCAGGCATAGCGTCAGAAACATCTAAGTCATTGATGCCGGATTTGACTTTCAGCCAGCTTACAGGGGTTTCCAGGCGTTGGCCACCGCCGTAATATACGCTCTGCACTCCCACCTCATCGGGCACATTTTCGTGCAATACAACGGCACGTCCACCTTTAGAAATCTCAATATATCCCTCTGCATCAAGACATTCGAACAGATAGGGAACTTCAGTCATTGAGGTGATACCGGCGTCAGCAAATCCTACGTATTTATCAGCGCCGAAAGTATATTTCTCGGCAACGCCATCGCGTTTAATCCACAGTATATAGAACAATTTTTCGGGATTCAAGAAGTTATTGTCGGCATCAAATGTGCTTACAGCCAGATTTATTCCATTATATCCGTATTCATCCATATAGTCATAAAAGTTTGTGACATTAGGAGCAACAGGCATAACGCTGATATCATTGTAGAGACTAATAGTGTAGTTGCAGAAATAATCCAAATGTATCATTTCGCCACTTTCCGGATAACCTTCAGTAACGAGAATGGCTTCGTCGCTTTCTCCGGTAAGAGTTTTAGTCTGCGCGTCGTACCCTACCACATAATCGTCGTAGACGGTGTAGAAGGTCTTTTCCATATCCATTTCGAAATACTCATCGTAGACTACTTTCTTCTCAAAAGCGGCACCGCAGAAATAAGTAACATAGCCACTGTAGATACCAAGGAATTGCCCTGAGGGAAATATCACTTTATCCCCTTCGATAGTTCCGACTATACAGCTTTTAGGATTGCCCTCGGAGAGACCTTGAAGATAAAATTTGTCTCCCACCACTGCGCAATGTACTATTCTGTCTCCGTCAATCGGCTCATATTCAAGCTCCTGATATTTCATATGCCAGTCTTCCACCGATGCACCTTCCGGGAACTGCAATGTATTGGTATCTACCGGGGTGAAAGTCGTGTTCCAGTTTGAATAACCTTGCCAAGACCCGCTGACATAGCTGAAAAGTCCTAATAATTTGGTGGGGTCTTCGTTATCCTGCATAATGTCGGACTGAATGGTCAGGGTACCATCTTCAGCTTCATTGAAGACCACCTCGGTGTCTTCGGTTCTTAGGTAACTTGTGTAAGTCTGTCCGCCGATAGTCTCCTCACCTTTCTCTCCGATGCCGAGCACCAGATAGTCATCAAACGACTTGTTGTAAAGTATGGGCTGCCCCATAGGTATATGAATGGAATTGCCCTCCCGCGTACCTTTTATCCATGTTCCGGCTGTCGCCGATGAAATCAGGTCTTTTATATATATGGTTTTACCGTCAGGCGCCACGACCATCTCAAGGGCGTTTCCGCTCTGGTTCGTGAAATACAGATTTCCCATGAATACAGTAGTGGCATAACCAGAACGAGAATAGTATTTCACCTCTCCCTCCGGGCGGTCATAAATTATTTCGAGATTATCGTCACTGGCTTCTGAGAGCGATTTAAGACCGGTAAAATCGGTAGTGTATCGCATACGGCAACCATCTTCATCCCCCACCGGTTCCTCTGCGGCAGCGCTGAATCGTTCTTCAAATTTAATATTCTCGGCTAATTTATGCCCGGGAAAGTTCCCGTTGTCGCTGGCAAATATGGAGACACCTGTCAAGGCGACACCAATAATGAGAACCCGTTTTTTCATGACTAAAAAAATTAATATGGTGATTAAATGATTCTGAACCGAGATGCTTCCGTATATGACGGAAAATCTCGATGCCACAAAATTACAGCCATAAGGACTCCATGCCAAACTATTTTTCTTTATATCTTTCTTAGATATTGAAATAGGTGTACTTAAAAAATGCTTGTTTTATATAATTATTTTTATATCAAATGATTACAATGTCTTAAATTTAGATTGAACATATATTTTAGGTATAAAATAATTCATGTGATTTGGTGGATTCACACATATTCACTAACTTAGAGCAGGATTTACCGACTGTTTCAAACACTTCACCGCTGACCATGAACAAACGATTACATACCCTACATCACCCCCGACATACACTGATAAAGTTAAGGTTGATATTGCCGTTCATATTTCTTATATCCCTTACGCCTGTACTGCATACGCCAGGCCTGTCTGCAAGAAACGCGCAAGCAAAAGCTTTCAGCCATAACCTGAAAAAGGATTTCTACTTGCGTGAGGCCCGCAATTCCAAGAATCCGGATATTACACGCCTCGCTTTTTATGACAGCCTCACCAAAAACGGCAATGCCGATATAACGCTCGGTTTTGAACAGGGCGACCTCTTGGACAATATGGGGCAGTTTGAACGCGCCCGCTTGCTGTACGAGAGACTGGGCAAAAGAATCTCACACGATTCCACACGATTATATGCCAGTTATCTTATACGTCTGGCAAGCGCCCAGTATTACTCCAACCGCATAGGAGAAGCCATAGAAAACGCATATAATACCATAAACCTCGAAAAGCCTGACTCTTTAATGTACCTTAACGTCGAAGCATTGCGATTGCTGGCCCACATATTCGGATACGGGACCACACGGCAACTGGCGAATTCATATATGGAGCGCGCAAAGGAGGCTTATGACATATTCGCAAAGTCAGATGCGCCTAAATATCTGAAAGACTATACTTTAGGCAATATACACTATTCATTGTCAAGTTTCGCCCTTTCCGACAAAAATTTCCCAAAAGCATTTGAAGAGATTAAACTCTCACGGCTGTTGCAGGCAGGGATGCGTCCGGAGTCTTTTATAGCCATGAACATGGCTTTAATCTATCACCAGCAGGGAGAACTTGACATAGCTGAAAACTATTACAGACAGGTCCTGGCAGAGCCTGATTATCATCCCGATTTCATGAATGCCGTCCTCAACTATGCGCAACTGCTGCTGGACAAGCAGGATTTTGACGGAGCCTCACGATTGCTGAAGACGTATGAATCCCAGCTGAGTTATCTTGCCGGCACCCCATGGGAGGGCAATCTTTATTACGTACGGCATCAGGTGGCAGACAGCCTGCATACATATCAGGAATCCGTCATTTATCTTGACCGTGCGTACTCTCTGCTCGATTCATTGAGTACAGAGCAGAACCAGCTGTATCTTCAGAATCTTGCCGATATATACGAGGGGCGAGACATGGATACACAGAACCGGCAGCTAAAGGAGCGTCTGTCGCTATGGCAGTGGTCCTTTGCCGGAACATGTCTGTTTCTTGCGATATGCCTTATTGCCTCACTGACACTATGGCGCCGGTATAAAAGCCATCTCAAGGAAAATACCCGACTCAACAAGCGTATGGCCGAAATTGAGGAAGAGACACGCCATAAAGCCTTGAATGCCGAAGAAAAAATCGGAGAACGGAGCCGGCAACTCTCGGCCATGACCATGAGAATTAAAAGTATAAATGCTGAGCTTTCCTCTATCGGGGAAGTCATAGATACACCATCGCTCAGTCGGGAAGAGGTATCCAAGAAAATCAAATCATCTCTTAAGAAACTGTCGGCTCAGGACAACGTATGGGAGATGTTCCGTGTCTATTTTGAAGAAGTAAACCAACGTTTTTTTGACAGGCTGTATCGCGTGGCTCCTGACCTGACGAAATCAGAAATCCGTATGTGCGCCTATATTCTTGCAGGCATGACGAGTAAAGAGATAGCATCGCTCACAAATCGTTCAGTGCGCACCATAGACTGCATCAAATATAATTTGCGATGTAAACTCAACATAAAGGAGTCTACCGAGTCTTTCGTAAGAAAACTGTCGGCGGATTCCACACCCGGCGGATTGACGGACACATCGACGTCAGCCGATGTCAACTCAGATACAGATGGCTTCCAGGGATGCTCCCGAAGTGTTTAATAATTCTGTAATTCCGAGTTGAGACCGTACTTTCTTGGACAGTTTCTTCGCAGTCTCGCAGTAGGAGTGAAAAATCAGTTTCTCCTGTACTCTGTCGGGCACGTCTCCACGGAAATCCACTGAAATCCAATGCCGTTTGTTCATGTGATAGCCGGGCCTTATGCCGGAATACCTATCGCGCAATTCAAGGCCGAAGTCAGGATTCACCTTTATGTTATAGAAATCCCATTCTCCGTCAAGAGTCATCAGGCAGAACATCCTTCCCCCTATTTCCATTGCCAACGTATCGGGGCCGAAAGGAGACCTCTCCGTAGCGAAAGGCAGCGAAAGGCAATAGTCTCTGACGTGTTCTATATTCATGGATTGTACGTTTTATTTAAAGGCTGTTTTCACTGACCGCAAGACAAAATGCTCTCGCGGGCAATATGGCAGAAAGCGGACCTCCGGCAATTCCGAGGTCCGCTTTCTATGCAGTGTTAATTAATTTCAATCTATTTCTTCGTCAGCCTCGTAACCGCCCATTTCGCGGATAGCGTTCTTGAGCATCACGTACTGCTGGAAGAGGTGGTTTACAGGAACCTCGTTCTTAGTGTAGTCGTGCATAGGACTCTTGAGGAAGAAGGAGAGGAAGCGCTGTATGCCGTAACGGCCGGAACGTGCCGCCAGGTCAGAGAGCAACACGAGGTCCAGACAGAGAGGCGCGGCAAGGATAGAGTCGCGGCAGAGGAAGTTGATTTTAATCTGCATGGGATAGCCCATCCAGCCGAAGATGTCGATGTTGTCCCAGCCCTCTTTGTTGTCGTTGCGGGGAGGATAGTAGTTGATACGTACCTTGTGGTAGTACTGGGTGTCCTCGTCGTTGCCGTGAGCGTAGAGGTCGGGCTGATTCTCGGGAACAAGGATAGACTCGAGAGTGGAGAGCTTGGAAACCTCTTTAGTGCGGAAGTTGGCGGGCTCGTCCAGCACGAGGCCGTCACGGTTGCCGAGGATATTGGTGGAGAACCAGCCGGCGAGACCGAGGCAACGTGTGCCGATGATAGGAGCGAAACCTGACTTCACCAGTGTCTGGCCTGTCTTGAAGTCCTTGCCGGAGATAGGCATCTTGGTTCTTTCGGACACCTCCCACATGGCGGGGAAGTCGACGGTCGTGTTGGGAGCGCCCATGATGAAGGGGCAACCCTCGAGCAGTGCGGCGTAAGCGTAGCACATAGAGGGAGCGATGTGCTCGCGGTCATCGGCCTTCATGGCCTCGACCATGGCAGCCTCGGTGCCGTGATATTTCTCGTCTACGGGAACGTAAACCTCAGTGGAAGCAGCCCAGAGTACAACCACACGTTCAACACCTGTCTCCTTCTTGAAGTTCTGGATGTCCTTGCGCAGATTCTCGACCATCTGCCAACGGGTGATGTCGCCCATCGTGTTGTCACCCTCAAGACGCTTTGCATAGTTTTTGTCAAAAGCGGCCTTCATGGGCTTGATAGCCATGAGTTCGTCCTTGACGGGTTCAATGTCCTTTTCTTTGAGCACCTGAGCGTTGAGGGCGGACTCGTAAGCGTTGGCGGGATATACGTCCCATGTGCCGAACACGATGTCATTGAGGTCTGCCAAAGGCACAATATCTTTATAGTGCAGATATTTCTTGTTTTCGCCACGACCTACGCGGATTTTGTCGTACTGGGTCATGGAACCGATGGGCTTTGCCAGACCCTTGCGAGTCATGAGGACACCGGTCATGAATGTGGTAGCGACAGCGCCGTTACCTACTACGAGAACGCCTAATTTGCCATTGGGCTTTTCAGCTACTTTTCCTTCCATAGTTGTAAAAAAGAATTATATTGTTGTGTTATAATCAATTAGAAGCTGTCAGGAGAGACAACACGCCCAAATCCGAAACGGCATATTTATGGCCGTTACGAATTTGGGCGTAAAATTATATTCTTTTTCTCAGACAGGAAAGGATTTTTGCAAAAATCTTTGCCTTTCTATGGTGAAAATTTGTTAAGATAATTAAATGGTGTTAAATCCATACTCTATATCTAAATTGATAGGTCATTATCGTTAACAAAAGTTAACGAAGCTGTCAGCCATCAATCCCCTCTAAGAAACAAAGCACCTCACCGAGGTCGCCGATTGTGGCAGGGTGCAGGACCGAATCTTCCTCGGCGGTCCAGCCTCTACCCTTAAGCCACACAGCAGGACATCCGAGGCTCATGGCCGGCACTATGTCCTTCTTGTAGCTGTCACCCACTACCAGCACTTGCCCGGCGGGTAGATTCAGGGCCTGCAGACCCAGTTCGAAAATGCGCGGGTCCGGCTTCCGCACTCCTACGACGGCACTCTCCACAATCTGCGAAAAGTATCTGCGCAGGTCAAAGTCTTTAAGCACGGCCTCGACATTGCCGTAAAAATTGGAGACAAGCACCATAGGGTAACGCTTGTGCAGCTCCTCCAGCACAGGGCGTGCCTGCTCTATGCAGTCGCGGGCCGCCTGATAACAATACCCTGCTATCTCCTTGGCTTTCGGTTCCACCTGTTCGGCGGGGAAGAACTGGCCCTCGGCCAGATATTGCAGCTCTATCCGCATCTTGATGAGCAACAGGTCATGGAAGTTATGGTGCGGCAATATATGCAGTGTGCGGGCCAGTTCCCGCTCGGCATAGACATAAGCATCGCGGAAAGCCTCATCCTCCACCAGAACCCCGGCTCGCTGATAAGCGTTACGTATGACTATGCTCCAGTGGTCACCTTTGGAGTCAATGGTGCCTCCGTAATCAAAAATAATGCCTTTTATCTTACTGAAATCTATATTATCCATAACATCGAAATTTTTAAACAGCCTCTTAATACTCATGGCGCTCAAGCGCGATGGTGAATCGCTTGCAAATATTCTCATGCCGTACCGTCATGTATACGAGCAGACCGTTGAGAACAGTCAGTTCAAAAGCGAAGTAAAGCCATGGCATCTTCACGAAAAGGGCTATGAAGAGAGCGAAGCAGCGGGTATTGAAAGAGAGAATGTTGGTGTACTTCATCAGCGGCAGGGAAGCGCGACGGAAGTCATCGCGGAACTTACGCGAAATCTCTCCCTCTCCGAAACGGGCCCGGAGAGCGGCCCGGAGCCTCTGCATGGCCGGAGTACGCCGCTCCTGCGAGGTAGTGTAGCCCATATAAAAGAACAACACCAGCTTGCTGGAGAAGTTCTTGCTCCAGCTCAGGGAATCGTACTTCTCCTTCAGGGGATTGGAAGAGTCAAGCTCGGAGCCATCCTTGCCTTTGAGGAAAAACAAGTGAAACTGACGGTAGTAGTCAGCCTGAGCGGCCTGCAACGAATGACAGAAGCCGGCGGCTACGGCCATAAGCCAGATAACCTCTCCATGGTAGATGAAGAACTCCGATGTCACACACTCCCTCAGGCATATACATACGTATATAGATATGAACCAGAAGTCACCGCTCACACCGTCAAGGATGCGTCCCAGCCGGGAATATTGTCCCGTAAGTCTTGCCAGCTGGCCGTCGGCAGAGTCAAACGAATTGGCCCAGACAAGCAGCAGCATGCCTATGACATTGAGCCACAGGTTGTTGAAATAAAACATCACTCCCGCCCCGATACCTAAGAATATGGATGCGACAGTGATTGCGTTTGGAGTAATGCCCAATCTCTCAGCCAGCCTCGCCCACATAAACCCTATGCGGCGATAAAAAATCAGGTCGAACCACTCCTCTGTGTCGCCGGATTTAAGGGATTGCCGATATGCCGATTGTTCAGTATCTGTCATAGAAAAGTCTGTATAAAGAGAATAAAAGCAGGGTCACTTGATGTCGCGCAAGGCATACGTGCGCTCGCGCAGGAGTTTGCCGAGTTCCTCCGGGGTAGAACATCCGGCCTGTTCCTCTACTGTCACGGGCCGACCCACCGAGACATGTATGCTCTTGCCACGCTTGCGGAACACCTCGGCGGGAAGGCGCAGCGAGCGGGCCGGCCAGCAGGCGTGGCCCAGGAAGTTGAACCACCAGGAGTTGGAACCGTGGAAAAAAATGGGAATCACCGGCACCTTGGCGCGTTGTATTATCTGCATCACGGTAGGCTGCCAGGGACCGTCCACCAGCCGACCGTGCCAGTCGGTCTTGCTCATGGTTCCGGCGGGGAAGAAGCCCACAGGTTCACCGTTGCGGAGCATGGAGATAGCCTTGCGCACACCGGCCATAGAGACACGGCGTGCCTCGGGAGATTTCGCGCCCCAGGCGTTGACGGCGATAAAGTTGGGGCGCATGGCCGAAATCTTGTTGAGAATCATATTCACCATTACCCGGAACTCAGGACGATAGCACGTTATGAGGTAAATAAGCGAAATGCCGTCCAAAGCTCCGAAGGGATGATTGCTTACGGTGACGAAAGCGCCCTCGGGGAGATGTTCCAGCACCTCGCGGCCATCCACGCGGAGCTTGATTTTAAAGTCCTGCTCCATCATCCGGCGCACGAACTCCGGTCCGGGAGTGTCGCACCATCGGCCATGGACTGCGTTCACCTCGTCCACCTGGAGGAGACGCAGCAGGAAATTCACCAGTTTCTCGTGCCCCTCCAGCTTGGGCAGCATCTGCCGCAGGTCTTCATAGTCAAGCACATCCGGACGTATCTCGCCGGGATTCTCTATTGTAGGGAATGTGGGGGTTGTATCTTTTTCAGTCTGCATTTTTCTTGGGAGTGATGTAAGACTCATAGCGGTGCAACCAGCGCCGGAACGCCGGAAGGGACATAAGCAGAGCCTCAAAGAAGAAGTAACCGGCGAAAGAACACATTATACCTCCCAACACATCAATTATATAGTGGTGGGACGTATAGACGGCGGTAAACCAGATGCCGAGCGTCACTGTCGCCAGGGCTATCTTCCAGGCCAGAGAGTTTTTGTTGCGGAAAGCGTATATCAGCGCCACCAGGGTATAGGCGGAGTGGAGAGAGGGGAACGCGGCGAACACATTGGCATTGCGGGCATACAGTCCGTGGAAGATGCCTGTGCCGGTCATGGCGTCGAAAGCACCGAGGCCGGCCACATCGCCGCCGGTGCCGGGGATTGCCTCAGAGCCGTGAAGTGGAGCATACCAGGGGGGAGCCGCCGGGTATATGTAATAAAGGGCAAAGCCAATCAGGTTCACCAGAAGGAATACAATCGCAAAGCGCAGGTATCCGTCCCGCTTGCCGCTGCCCAGGAGCCAAAGGCCGTAAAAGACAGGCAGAGGCACCCAGCACAGATAGAATACCCCCGCCATAAAATCCATAAAGGGGCTATTATGCAGGGCGAAAAACTCGTTGGGGGTAAGTCCGCCTATACCGAAAAGGGTCTTCTCCGCTTCATAGATGTCCATCACGTCCACCGAGTTGACCTCATAGTTGGGACACAGGTTCATCCAGTCATAGCTGATACCGAACACCACAAACGGGAGCAGAGCCACCACCAGGCGCCGTGTGGAGGGAGTAATGAAGAACAGAGCGGCCACAAGCAGGGCGAGCAGGATATGCTCAGGCCGGAACCCTATGAACATAACCGTAATCAGCAACCACAATGCCAGTCCGCCCACACAAATCACAGCCTCCCTGACCGGGGGGGCAGTCCAAGTTCCTTTCATTTGCCCCGCTTCTCAGCCTCCTCCTGAGCGAGCATGGCCTTGCGGCAATGGTTGATGCGCGCAATAGCTGTCATATTGGCGAAAAGAGCCAGGAATCCCATTGCGAAAATAAGAATGAAATTAGGGTCGAAAGAAGAATCATTGCCCACGATACAGCCGGTGATACCAGTGGCAAGCAGGGCCACGGTGGTGAGTACCACGCGCTCGGGACGCTGCATGAAGCCCATCTTGCATTCTATGCCGAGGCCCTCGGCACGGGCGCGCACATAGCTTACCATAATCGAACCCATGAGCGCGAGGAATGTAAGCAGGGCGCCGGTGAGGTGGTTGCACTTGAAGAGATAGAAGCAGATGCCTCCAAGGGTCGCGAACTCGCAATAACGGTCCAGCAGGGAGTCGTACATGGCGCCGAAACGGGTCGTCATATCGCCGAGACGGGCCACCTGTCCGTCAAGCATATCGAAGAGAGAGAAACCAATCACAAGAAGACTGGAAACCAACACCATGAAGTAATCCACATGACTGCCGTTGTCGCTTATGCAGGCGGCCCAGATGATTACCGCAGCCGCCATTATCTGGCCGAAGAATCCGATAGTCGTGACCATGTTGGGTGTGAACCCACACTTTATAAGCAACCTCACAAAGGGGTTGATTATCTTGTAGATGCCAAGCTGCATGGCATCTCGCGTCTGTTTTGATTTATGCTTTATATTCATTGTCGGAGTGTTTTGTGTGAGACTTGATTGTCAGGACATTCATAATTGCGATGGCCGAGCGGTCAAAGCGGGAAGGACGGTACACGAAGTTGCGTTGGAGTATGAAGTTCCAGGCCAAAGACACCACCAGGGAGACCGCCAGACGGACAGCGGCAAAGACCGCGTCCGGCGATTCAATATTCTCGTGTACCCACCTCAGACTCATCAGCAGGCGGTACAGGAACTCCGTGCCGAGCGAATTTAGGGCCACAGACCCGACCCACACCAGGAAGTATTTGACGGCCACAGCCTTCCAGGGCAGACCGGAGGCGTGGAAAGTGAATTTATAGTTAATGATGCAGTTGGTGACGCCACCGGCGAAAGCACCGCACAGAGTCGCCAGCCACGGATATATGCCAAGCCATGCGAAGAAGCCGAAACTTATAAGCATATCTATCCAGGAGGCCGCCTGCGAGGAGACGATGGAGCGCAGAAACTCAAACACCATCGAGTCACTTTTCAGCACCTTGTTCCGTATACCCTTTACGTCACCCATTACAGACACATATTTATAAACATCGTTATGATAGCCGCCAGTATTCCGGCGGCTATGTCATCGGCCATCATACCGTAGCCGCCCGGCAGACTCTCCAGACGGCGGATGCCGAAAGGCTTGATTATGTCAAAAGCGCGGAACAGCACGAAGCTGACGGCTATAAGCCACCAGGGGGAAACCTCCGGACCACCGCATAGGGGAAGCATCGACACCCACTGCCCTACCGTCTCGTCGGCACAGGCGGCCACCGGGTCTTTGCCCCAGTATTTCTCCGATACCGTGCTGGCCCAGGTACCGGCCACGGTCAGGGCCACAGTCGCCGATAGGGTGACGCAGAGGCATACGGCCATGGGAGTCCACAGATACAGGGGGAGCCATAGAACCACAGCCAAGAGCGCCCCCCATGTTCCAGGCATCCAGGGCAGAAAACCCACCATGCAGGATGTGGCTATCAGCTTGGGCAACAAAGGGAACTTCTCATCCGTTATCGGCACGGGACGCCTTGATTTCATAGCTTGTCAGTTTTTGAAAAATGCTTTTATACGGCTTATGACGGCGCGGGCTATCTGTACCGAAGCCTCCTTGCGGCAGGGAGCGAAAGAGGGCCAGTCGTTGAAATCAATGATAGAGAAAGAGCCGTCAGAGGAGATTATGCAGTCGCCGCCATACACCACCACGTCAAGCAGGTCAGCGGCCTTCTCGCACATAGCGTGCAGGGCATCCGCATCGTACGGCACCATGTGAGGCAGACCGTTCACCGCGTCAAGACCGAACTTCTCGTTGTGACCGTAGAAGGGGTAGAAATGATAGAAGAAACGTGTACCGGCAATCCCGTAGAATTTCACCAGGTCGCCCTCGAGGTGACGGTTGATGACCGCGCGGTTGATGCCACGGTAGAAATACTCCTGGAGTACATCCTGGGCCTCCTGCGGATGCCGGCAATAGCTGACATCTTCCTTGTGCATGGCATGGAAGTCACCGCGTTTCACCCAGCAGGCCTCCATATCGGCACGTTTCAGCTCCGAAATCACAGCCTCGTTGGTATTCACTATCAGACTCTCCGGGTAAGGGATACCGTGGCTCATAAGCAGGCGTGTCATGCGCTCGCGGGTACAGTTTTCAATACCGTAGCCGGAATTGATTACCAGCTTGCCCTCATCCTCATACTTCTGGAGCATACCGATGGAGGAGGCGGCGCGACACATATTCAGGATTACGGGTTCGCCCATAATCCCTTTGCGGAACTGCTCTTCACTGTAGATGTTCACCACATAGCCACGGCGGCGCAGCTGCTCGGCAGTCGCGTTGAAGATATTGGCGTCGTTGCCTATATGGTTCGGCGAATACGCGCCTTCACGCATCACGCCGGCTATCTTGATTTCTGACATATCAGTTACCGGATTGTTTCACGTCCGCCCCACAGCCCAGGAACTCCTCGGCCTCGGCTATGTCTGCGGCGTGGTCCACATCAATAATCTTGTCTATGACACAGGCCCGGACCTCCAGACCATCGCGCACCAAGGCCCTCTGGAAGTTGCGCATACGGCTCTCTCCCCGTCTCACGCAGTCCTCCAGGACATCGAAGGCATGAGCGTTCAGGCCGTAGACGCCGCCCGAGACATACTTCACACCGGGAGCCGGAGCGTCCATGAAGGCTGTCACCTTCATGTCGTAATCCACAGCAACATATAGGGGCTTCTCGTCATCTATCCAGGGGGTTACGGCCATAAGAGAGTCCACTTCCGCAGGAGAGGACCCAAAGGCGCGCACATAAGCGGCAAAGTCGTCGGGACGGAAAACAGTATCGACGGTGGTCAGCACAAAGCGGCCCTCGCGCCCCATGACCCGGCTCAGCTCATGGAACGAGTGCATGGAACTGGGGGTACTCTTAACGACCAGCCGCAAAGGCACGGAAAGCCCCGAGGCCAACCGCTCCACGTATTCGCGCACGTCTGTCATCCGCTCGTTCACAATCACCGATATGCTCTCAGCGCCGCAGTCCATAAATATGTCGATAAGACGGCCTATCATCGGCTTGCCACAGAGGCGAACCAAAGGCTTGGGGCGTTCCACCCCCTCTTGTGCGAGACGGCTACCCTCGCCTGCCGCTATTATTCCGTAGTGCATTCTGTATAATGTATGTACCTTCCGGATGGAAAGAATTAAAGCAATATCTCGTCCGGAGTGTTGTCGTCCTTAGTCAGGTCAAGCACATCCTTGTCTCCGCTGCGGTCCACATATTGTTTCTTCAGGGGATTGGCCCTGGAGCGTATGTAAGTCCGGCGGCGGCGGTAAATATCTATGGCCGCATATATGGCCTCGCGCATCGAAGCTGGGTCGGCCATCCCCTGCCCCACGATGTCGTAGCCGGTACCGTGGTCCGGGGAAGTGCGCACCACCGGGAGTCCGGCGGTGAAATTCACCCCGTGCTCCATAGCCATCAGCTTGAAAGGCACAAGGCCCTGGTCGTGGTACATTGCCAGGACGGCGTCGAATTTCGCATATTTGCCCGAGCCGAAGAAGCCGTCGGCGGCGTATGGGCCGAAAGCCAACAGCTTGCGCTGGCAGGCCTGCTCTATTGCCGGGACGATAATCTCTTTCTCCTCTGTGCCGATTACCCCGCCGTCGCCCGCATGGGGGTTAAGGGAAAGGACAGCGATTTTGGGACGCTCCACGGCAAAATCCTTGCGCAGTGTGTTGTGCAGGGTCAGCACCTTGTCCACAATAGACTCCGGAGTGACGGAAACGGCTACCTGCCCTACCGGCACATGGGCGGTGAGCAGCGCAACGCGCAGCGCCGGGTCCGGACGCATCAGAATCATAAGCGGACGGGCACCGTCACCCAAGCGGTCAGCCATATACTCGGTATGCCCGGGGAAAGGGAAACCGGCCATCTTCATGGCCTCCTTGCAAATCGGGGCCGTGACTATAACGTCGATGCGTCGCTCACGGAACGCCTGCACGGCAGCCTCAAGAGATTGCAAAGCCATACGTCCCGACATCTCGGTGGCTGTACCCGGATTGAGCTGGCACTCGCCTCCTTCGGTTATATCTATCAGGTTTACGGCACCCTCGCGTATGTCTGCCGCAGACTCCACTTTAGTGAAGCGGAAAGAGGAGTCTATGCCGCACGCTTTCCGATAGTGCATGAGTGTGCCCGGGTGGCCGAAAATGACGGGAGTACACAATTCCGTCATAGTCTCGTCGGCCAACGCTTTCATTATCACCTCATAGCCGATGCCATTGACATCTCCGTGGGTGATACCTACCCTTATAGTACGCGGATTACTCATATATTCACTCGTAATTGTACTTTTGTTTAGAGTTAAGGCAAGTTCCATGGATTGCCTTAAAAATCAGCCCCAAAATTAATAAAAAACTCGCACACATCCAAAACTATTCAAAAACACGGCATTATAGGGTATGAAAAACTGTTTTAACCGCACGTTTTCCAATAACGAATACCTGAAACCTTGAATCGGCGGCACAACGATGTTTTTCAGACTGATAAAACGAATATCCCGCTTCCACGACAAAGGCGGAGGCGGGATATTATTCAGAGGCTGACGTGCGGTCAGAACAATTCAAGCTCACGCATAGGCACAGGCACGGCGTTGAGCTTGCTCAAACGTGCGCGTACGCGGCCCTGCTGAGTCATGGGGGTAGCCTTTCTTATCTTCAGCTGTCCGGGAACCACTGCCTGCGGGGTTTCTCCGTCTATTTCAGCAAACGCCTCTACCGGAGAGCATCCCTCTGGCGTCACGTCCACCACCAGGCGGTGCAGTTGGCCATCAAGGCCATATTCATTGCTGGCAAAATAAATGAACGTAGCCTTGCCGTAGCGTACCAGCAGATTCTTGGACGGGGTGTTGGCGAAGCCATACATCTGGGCGGCCATCTTGGTGGTCTCGTCCGGATAAACGCTCGTATCCGAAATATCGCCGGGACTCAGGGCCCAGAAATACATGGAGGCTTCCTCGTTGGGGGTAAACTCAGAGTGCATGAGCACACCCTCCTTGGCGTTCCCGAATCGGTCAGGATAAGCCTCGGCCAACTCGTCACCGCTGAAATAGCAGAAAGACAACGACACATCCGCGCCGGAGACCGCATCCGACCCTGTGATGAATTTAAGTCTGGCCACTTGTCCTGCGGCATTGCCCTCCTCGTCCATGGCGTACACATATATGTAGTACGGACGGTCCGGCTCCAAGCCGGACTCGACCATGCTCAGATTGCCTCGGAAAGTAACACCCTCCACAATCTCCTTCATGTCACGTCCATAGGTATTGCAATACTGCTCAAGATTCGCCTTCACCACGTAAGTGATTTCTTCGTCGCCGGGATAGTCAAACACTCCCGCTATACCCATCCAGTAACGCACGGAAGGGTCCGAGGGCTTTACTATGACCGTGAGGTCAGACGATGAAAGATTGGCATACGAAATGTCGAATGTGCAGTCCTCGGGCTTGCCGGGAGGCAATGTGCGGAACGGTACCACCGAGGGCTCGCCCACACAAAGGCCGTCGGAACCCACCCCTATGGCATAGCATACCATCTCCGTGTCCGAGGGAAGCCCCTCCACGACATCGCTGTCTGCACCGCGCGAAATAACGGCCTCGAGAATCTGGGACAGTTCCAGCTGAGGATATTGATTCTGAATCTGCTGGAAATAATTCTCCACTATGCGCTTCACTGTAGTGCGCTCATAGTCCGATTTCAGACATACGTCGAAATAATATGTCAAAGAATTGTCCTCGGGCACTATATCCAGCTTAGCCGAACCGGAAGTAATCTCGCTCACAGTGATGTCAAACGGGCCGTCTTCAAGTACGACTCCGTCGAATGTGACCTGCTCCACGTCTGCCGTCTTGAACAGGTGCTTCTGGCCGTCGCGCGTCATCACGGTCATGTTCTGCGCCGTAGCCGTAAAGACAGAGCCGAGGCTCAGCAACGCGATTGCAGCGTATCTGATTGTCTTGTTCATGTCTTTTCGTAGATATGAATATTAGAATGCAAGAATAGAGCGCACCTTCATGCCGGTGTTTTTATTGTAGTCGCTCACGAAACCGGGGGAGAAATTGCTGGAGTCAAAGCACATATAGTATGCTCTGTATGAGTTGCCGTAATTGTCGTACTTCTCAGTGCTGGTCCAATATTCGGAATCACGCACATACATCTCGGCGCCCCCTAACCCCGAGAGCTGGATGAGCGATTTCTGCACATAGGCGGCGTTTGCATCGCCGTTGTTGGGGTCGAAATACACCTTGTCATAAATATATCTCAACTGACCTGCGGAAGGAAGGAACCAACCGGAACTCTGCGCGGGAGCAGGCACCTGGCTCTCGAAATAGTCGGTAGCATACCAAGCGGCGGGGAAGTTGTCGTTTTCCTTGGAAAGGCCACCGAAATCCTTGTCCGCACGGGCGCGGATGGCCATGGTGTTTTTGTAGCCGAGGAAATCGTCTGTCTCAGAGGAGCAGTTGCAATCGCTATTGCTGAAAGGTCCCCACCATACGCTCTCGTTGTAATCGTCAACGACAGTTGCGTCACGCAAGGCCACCACATAACCGTGGAACTCCTCCATGGCTGCGGAACCGTCCTTCACCGTATAGCCGGAGGCGCTGTCATTGTATGGAGTCGCCGCTCCGAGATAGAAAATCACGCCGATGGGTTTCACATCCCCTTTGTCCACCAACAGTGAGCTCCAGCTGCCGTCACTGTAATAGAAATCTCCTACCTTGGGAGGAAGCTGCGGGGCTCCCTCAATCTCATATACGAGGCTTATTTCCTCATTCATATAGGGCTTTGCCCCTTCCTGCTCGCGGAGCGAGAATGTGCCTGCGGGTATCACCACGTTATAAACGCCCGGCGCGGAGATGGCCGGACTGAAACCGAGGGTAACGACGCCGTCATCCCCTACTGCGGGACTGACGATGGCTTCGGGATTCGTACCGGTGCCTTCGCTCACATACACCTTTGCGCCTACAGTGGCGTCGACCAGCGGGTAATTCTCAAACTTGAGTGTAATTTCCTCCAGCTGTTCAAGTGTTCCGGGTTCGGGAGTGACGGCGTATGTCTGTTCCGGAGCAGGCACCTCTATGTAATATACGCGACAAGTGGCTCCCAGCGGATTCCCTTTGGTGTCGGTGTATGTGCCTTCGGGTATGTACAGGTGATAGAAACCGGGGGTTGTGAAGCCGTCGGTGGCGAACTCGTATGTGAACGAGGTCTTGTCTGTCATGACATCGCGATGCAGATACATACCCGGCGCGTCTGGCCTACGGCTGAAGATGGTCTTCTCGGTGTTCGCGAGCACTATCTCGTGGGTGGCCTTATCGTCAATCATGAACACTCCGTCAAGATTTATAGATATAGTGCCTATGCCCTTGGGATTCGCGATGACGTCCACCTGACCCTCGGCAGGCTCTATACCTGTCATGACACCGGCAAAGTCAATGGTATGCAGTACAGGAGCCGGTTCCAGAGTTTGTGTGCTGAACTCGATGCTCTCCACCTCGGAGTTATTGAAACCGGTCTTCTCGCCGTTCTTGTTTATTACGGTAAAGCTCTGTGCGCCTGCGCTTAGAGCTGCAAACGCTATGGTTGCTGTCAGTAATGTCCTTTTCATTTCTTGTAGAGTTTAAATGTTTTACCATCTGTTGTAGAAACCACATACACGCCTGCGGGGAACTCCGCCACGCTAAAGGAAGTCGCACCCGCGTCATCAATGCGTGCGGAAGCCACCAGACGCCCCTGCATATCAGCTATGCTTGCGGAGGAGCCGGGGGTGAAACCCTCCAGGACCACAAGGTCGTTCCTGACAGTGATGCGGCAGTCTCCGGCGGCTATTTCGCCAAGACCGCTGGCTTTGTCAAACGTGAAGCGCGCCACGTCCGCCAGAATGTGGTCATCGCTGACCGCAGCAGCCTGTACATGCAGTTTGTCGCCCTCAAAGGTCACGACCGGCGTGTCTTCAAGCACATAGCTTACCTTGTTGCCGTTCTGCATATGCACAATCAGGCAATCCTTGAGCTCATCGGCCTGCAAGGCGGCAGGACCGAACCAAGCGAGGGAGGCAGACAACAGGCTTCCGCGAAGCAGAAGGGAGAATGATTTCTTTAGATTTCTCATAAACTGTTGATTAATGGGTGAATAATAATTTAATGATTAGTCTGTAAATTACATCTCGTTCTCTTTGATTATTTCAAACAGTCAAGGACGACATCCTGAAATACGGCTTGAATACACTAAAAGTCCCTTGATAAAAAACGTCAAATCACAAACCTTCGATGCGAACAATAGTAATCAGGAAGAATGAATAGAAAAAGAAAAAGTCTGTATCTTTACAGATTGCAAAGGTAATTAAATAAATCTTCATTCACCCCCCCCGGATGTTAAAAT